>DATMJT010000505.1:0-8025 GCA_035553735.1 Pilimelia sp. | reverse complement strand
GCCCCCGTCCTGTCGGTCCCGGCCCCCGTCCTGTCGGTCTCCCGCCTTACCGGTGCCGCGGGTCCCGGTCCATCCTCGCCCTGCCGTACGACAACCGCCCGCGTACCGCCGACGTTCCCGGCGCGTCGGCGGGCCGGCGCCGCTCAGTGCAGGCCGGCGGTGGCCAGCGCGACGCCGAACCCCACGAACAGCGCCCCCACGCCGGTGGTCGCCCCGGCGGCGAGCCGGCGCCGGCGCCGGAACTGGGCGGCCAGGTAGCTGCCGGCGAAGATCAACACCGTGAGGTAGAGCAGGCTCATCGCCTGCGCGATCAGCCCCAGAAGCAGGAACGACAGCACCGGGTGCGGGTACGCCGGATCGACGAACTGGACGAAGAACGAGACGAAGAACAGGATCGCCTTGGGGTTGAGCAGGCTTATCACCAGGGCGCGCCGGAACGGGCGGTCCGCCGCGCCGGGCGCGGCTCCGGGCGCCTCGGCGACGTCCGCCGACCCGACCGGCTCCGCGGTCGACCGGCCCCCGGGGCGGGGGCGGCGGGGCCGGGCGGGCTCCCGATCGGACCGGTCCGCGGCCCCGGACCGCCACCGGCGCACCGCTCCGCGCACCAGCGTCGCCCCGAGGTAGCACAGGTACGCCGCCCCGGCGTACTTGACGACGAGGAACAGCGGCGGGAACGCCCGCATCAGCGACGCCACGCCCGCGGCGGACAGCACCATCAGGACCGTGTCGCCGAGGAACACCCCGGCGGCGCCCCGGTAGCCGGCGGCGACGCCCCGCCCCGCGGCGGTGACCAGGACGAAGATCGAGTTCGGCCCGGGCAGCAGGATGATCGCCACGGTGCCGAGCACGTACGTCCAGAGGTCGGTGACCCCTACCACGGCGCACCCGCCTCCCGCCCGCGACGGCCGGGCGCGCTCACGCCGCCGGCCGGCTGACGGGCAGGTACGCCGGCGGCGGCACGCCGACGCCCGGCTCGGACAGCGCCGGGCCGCCCACCAGGCGCAGCGGCACCACGCCGGCCCAGTGCGGCAGCCCCAGGTCCTCCGGCTCGTCCCGGACGCCGCCGGTGCGGGACTTGACGGAGACCTCGCGCAGCGGCAGGGCCAGCACCGCCGTCTCGGCCAGCTCCCGGCGGCTCGGCGGCCGGCTGTCGGCGGCGCGGCCGGGCGCGGCCTTGTCCACCAGCGCGGCGAGCACCCGCCGCTTCTCCCCGTCGTCGACCACCAGGTGGGCCCGGCCGTGCGCGACGACCGAGCGGTAGTTCGCGCTGTGGTGGAACTGGGACCGGCCGTAGACCAGGCCGTCGAGCAGCGTCACCGACACGCACACCGCCAGCCAGTCGGCGCCGCGGGCGGCCAGCAGGGGCCGGCTGCCCGTGGAGCCGTGCACGTAGAGGGTGTCCCCGACGCGCACGTGCAGGGTGGGCAGCAGCCGGGGCTCCCCGTCGACCACGAAGCCCAGCGTGCAGTGGTACGCCTCGTCCAGGACCGCGTGCGCGGCGGCCCGGTCGTAGCCGATGCGGTCGCGGTGGCGCGCCGCCGTGGTGCGGTGCGTCGGCGGGTACGAATCCCCCATCGCGGTCCCTCCCGGTGTGCTCCCGAAATTGTGCTACTACAATCTCTATACTGTGTCGGCACAGTATCAAATCGAGGGCGCCACGTGCGCCGCCATTTCGGCCAGCATCGAGCAGGGCGTGCGCACCGGCGCCCTGCCCGCCGGCGCCACCCTGCCCGCCGTGCGGGCCCTCGCCGCCCGGCTCGGCGTGGCGCCCGGCACGGTGGCCCGGGCGTACCTGGGCCTGCGCCAGCGCGGCGTCGTCGAGACCGCCGGCCGGCACGGTACCCGGGTGCGGCCCAGGCCCGCGCTGGCCGGCGCCCGGGGCGCCGGCCAGCCGCCCGTGCCGCCCGGCGTGCGGGACCTCTCCAGCGGCGAGCCCGACCGCGCGCTGCTGCCCGACCCCGCGCCGCACCTGCGGGCCGTCGCCGACCAGGCCGGGGAGCCGGTCCGCTACGGCGACGGCGGCCCGCTGCCCGAGCTCGTCGCGCTGGCCCGGGCCCGGCTCGCCGCCGACGGGGTGCCGGTGGCCGACGCCGACCTGGTGGTCACCAGCGGCGCCCTGGACGGCATCGAACGCCTGCTGACCAGTCACCTGCGCCCCGGCGACGCGGTGGCCGTCGAGGACCCGGGCTGGGCCAACGCGCTCGACCTGCTCGCCGCGCTGGGTTTGCGGCCGGTCCCCGTACCGGTGGACCGGGCCGGGCCGACCGAGGCCGGACTGCGCCGCGCGCTGGCCACCGGCGCGCGGGCGGCGATCATCACCACCCGGGCGCACAACCCGACCGGCGCGGCGGTGGACGCCGACCGGGCCGCGGCGCTGCGCGGGGTGCTGCGCCGGCACCCCGACACGCTGCTCATCGAGGACGACCACGCGGCCGAACTGGCCGCCGTGCCGCTGCACAGCCTGGCCGGCGCCACCACCGCCTGGGCGTTCCTGCGCTCGGTCGCCAAGCCGTACGGGCCCGACCTGCGCCTGGCGGTCCTGGCCGGCGACCCGGCCACGGTGGCCCGGGTGGCCGGACGCCTGCGGCTGGGCGCCGGCTGGGTCTCCACCGTGCTGCAACGCCTGGTGGTCAGCCTGTGGCGGGACGAGGCGGTCGCGGCCGGCGTGGCCGTGGCCCGGGCGGCCTACGCCGCGCGGTGGACGGCGCTGCGCGACGCGCTCGCGGCGCACGGCATCGCGGTTCCGGCCGGCACCGGCATCAACCTGTGGGTTCCCGTGCCCGACGAGACCTGGGCGGTCACCGCGCTGCGCGACGCCGGCTGGGCGGTGGCCCCGGGCGCGCAGTACCGGCTCGCCGCGCCGCCCGGGATCCGGATCACCGTCGGCCACCTGGATCCGGCCGAGGCCGCCGCGCTGGCCGCGGCCGTGCGCACCGCGACCCGGCCGCAGCCGGGCCCCCGCGCCGCGTGAGCGCCCGGCCGGCGGGTAGAACGGTCGGCATGGCCACCACCGACCCGCCCGAGGCCCCGGGCGCCGAGCGCTTCGTCCCCTCCGGTGCCACCGACCTCGACCAGCTGCGCGCGGCCGCCGCCGGCTGCCGCGGCTGCCACCTCTACCGGGCCGCCACCCAGACGGTGTTCGGCCGCGGCGGCGCCGACGCCCGGCTGGTCTTCGTGGGCGAGCAGCCCGGCGACGTCGAGGACCAGCAGGGCCTGCCGTTCGTGGGCCCCGCCGGCCGACTGCTGCGCCGCGCCGTCGACGACGCCGGCATCGACCCAGGGCAGCTCTACATCACCAACGCGGTCAAGCACTTCAAGTTCACCACCACCGGAGCGGGCCGGCGCCGGCTGCACCAGACCCCGGACCGGATCGAGATCACCGCGTGCCGGCCCTGGCTGGTCGCGGAGTTCGCCCTGCTGCGCCCCCGGCTGGTGGTGGTGCTCGGAGCCACCGCCGCCAAGGCGCTGCTGGGCCCCTCGTTCCGGGTGACCCGCTCGCGCGGCGAGCTGCTGCCGTGGCCGGCGGCGGCGCAGCGGCCCCAGGACTTCCCGGCAGAGGGCGAGGCCCAGCTGCTCGCCACCATCCACCCGTCCGCCGTGCTGCGCGCCGACGACCGGGACGCCGCGTACGCCGGCCTGGTCGCCGACCTGCGGGTGGCGGCCGGGGCGCTGGCGGCGGCCGGCTGATTCCGGTTCCCGGCCGGGCAGGGTCTCGGCAAGGATGGACGGGCTGCCAGCCCCCCTGCCGCGAGGTGACCCGATGCCCGAGCCCGCCACCACCGCCACCGACCCGGTCGAGCCCGAGACGGTCGACATCCAGCGCCGGACCGTCCGACTGCTCGTCGTCTCGCAGATTCTGGGCGGCATCGGAGTCGGCTTCGGGGTGGCGGTCGGTGCGCTGCTGGCCGCCCGGCTCGGCGGGATCGCCGTGTCCGGGCTCGCCGGCAGCGCGGCGGTGGTCGGCGGCGCGCTGCTGACCATCCCGGTGACCCGGCTCATCGGCGCCCGCGGCCGGCGACCGGGGCTGGTGCTCGCCTACGGCACGGGGCTGCTCGGCGCCCTCGTGGTCGTGCTGGCCGCGGCCGTCGACTCGGTCGCGCTGCTGCTGGCCGGGATGGCGCTGTTCGGCGGCGGCAGCGCGGCCGGGCTACAGGCCCGGTACGCGGCGGTCGACCTGGCCCGACCGGCCCGGCGGGGGCGGCAGCTGTCGTTGGTGGTCTGGGCCACCACGGTCGGGGCGGTGCTGGCGCCCACCCTGGCCGCCCCGACGGACGCGCTCGCCGGCCGTGCCGGGCTACCGCTGCTGTCCGGCCCGTTCGTGTTCAGCGCCGCCGCCTTCGCGCTGGCCGCCGGCCTGCTCTGGCTGTTCCTGCGGCCCGACCCGCTGCTCACCGCCCGCCGGTTGGCCGGTGCGGATGCCGCGCCACAGCCCGGGCGCGGCGGGGTGCGCAGCGCCCTGCCGGCGGTGCTCGCCAGCCCCCCGGCCCGGCTGGGCGTCGGCGCGGTGGCCGTGGGTCACCTGGTGATGGTCGGCGTCATGTCGATGACCCCGGTGCACGTGGGGGAGTCGCTGCCGCACGCCGACGCGCTGCGCGTGGTCGGCATCGTGATCAGCCTGCACATCGCCGGCATGTACGCGCTGTCGCCGCTGGTGGGCTGGCTCACCGACCGCTTTGGCCGGCGCCCGCTGATCCTCGCCGGCCTGGCCGTGCTGGCGCTGGCCTGCGCGGTCGCCGGCACCGCCGGTCACGACCCGGTCCGGCTGGCGGTGGGCCTGACGCTGCTCGGCCTGGGCTGGTCGGGCACGATGGTGGCCGGGTCCACGCTGCTGTCGGAGTCGGTGCCGACACCGGTGCGGCACGCGGCCCAGGGGCTGGGCGACCTGACGATGGGCCTGGCCGGCGCGGCCGCCGGGGCGGTCAGCGGGTGGGTGGTCCAGGCCGCCGGCTTCCCGACGCTCAACCTGGCCGCGGCGCTGGCCACGGTGCCGCTGGCGGTGCTGGCTGTGGCACTGCGGTCGCCGGGCCGGGGCCCGGGCGGACCCGGGCCGGTGGTGCCGGCCGGCGGGGAGCCGGCGTTGCCGCCGGTCTCGCCGGTGGCGGATCCGGTCGCGGCGGCGTCCGCGGCGGATCCGGCGGGGGTGGCGCCGGGAGCGGACCCGGTGACGGCGGTGAAGGGAGAACGCGGTGCGGCTGACTGACTTCTGGGCCCGGCTGGAGGAGGTCTTCGGCCCCGGGTACGCGGCCAGCGTCGCCACCGACCAGGTGTTCGCCCAGTTGGGCGGGCGGACCATCCAGCAGGCGCTGGCGGCCGGGGAGCGCACCGCGGTGGTGTGGCGGGCGGTGGTCGCCGCGTACCCCGACCGGGTCCCCGCCCGGCTGCGGTGACCGACTCCCCGCGACACAGGGCGGCGGCCGCGGTGCCCGCCGCCGCTGGCGGACCTGCGCGGCGCACCGGCGGGGCTGACCCCGCCGGCGCTGACCTGGCGGCGCTGACGCGCGGCGGCGCTGACGCGCGGCGGCGCTGACGCGGCGGTGCCGAGCCGGGCTGAACCCGTGGGCCTGAGCCGACGCTCAGTGGGGACCGACCGCCGTCGATCACGCCGGTCCGCTGAGCTGGCGCGCGCCTCGCCGCGCTGAGCCGCCGCTCGACGGCGGCACGCGTACGCCCGCCCGGCGTGTCATCTTGCCAGGTCGAACACCTGTTCGGCTATTGTCCACACTCAGGCGCTTGTCCACAGGCCGACCGGCCGGGGAGCTTCCTGTCGGACGCAGCGCCTAGCGTGTCCATGTGACGACGAAACGACCGGCGAAATCGGCGACTTCAGGGGTGGCAGCCATGGCCGCAGGGCCCGATCGGGAGAGAGCGCTCGACCTGGCGCTCGCGCAGATCGACAAGCAGTTCGGCAAGGGTTCGGTGATGCGGCTCGGCGAGAAGCCGGTCGTGCAGACCTCGGTGATCCCCACCGGCTCGATCGCGCTCGACGTGGCGCTCGGGGTCGGTGGCCTGCCACGCGGCCGCGTGGTGGAGATCTACGGCCCGGAGAGCAGCGGGAAGACGACCGTGGCGCTGCACGCCGTGGCCAACGCCCAGGCCGCGGGCGGCATCGCCGCCTTCATCGACGCCGAGCACGCGCTCGACCCGGAGTACGCCAAGGCGCTCGGCGTCGACACGGACGCCATGCTGGTCTCCCAGCCGGACACCGGCGAGCAGGCCCTGGAGATCGCGGACATGCTGATCCGCTCCGGCGCCCTGGACATCATCGTCATCGACTCGGTGGCCGCGCTCGTGCCGCGCGCCGAGATCGAGGGCGAGATGGGCGACAGCCACGTCGGCCTCCAGGCCCGGCTGATGAGCCAGGCGTTGCGCAAGATCACCGGCGTGCTGAACAGCACCGGCACGACCGCGATCTTCATCAACCAGCTCCGCGAGAAGATCGGCGTGATGTTCGGTAGTCCGGAGACGACTACCGGTGGCCGGGCGCTGAAGTTCTACGCCTCGGTCCGGCTGGACGTGCGACGCATCGAGAGTCTCAAGGACGGCACCGATGTGGTGGGAAACCGCACCCGGGTCAAGGTCGTGAAGAACAAGGTGGCGTCGCCCTTCAAGCAGGCGGAGTTCGACATCATGTACGGCAAGGGGATCTCGCGGGAGGGGTCGCTCATCGACGTCGGCGTGGAGCAGAGCATCATCCGCAAGTCCGGCGCCTGGTACACCTACGACGGTGACCAGCTCGGCCAGGGCAAGGAGAACGCCCGCAACTTCCTGAAGGAGAACCCGGACGTGGCCTCCGAGATCGAGAAGAAGATCCTGGAGAAGCTCGGCGTCGGGGCGGGCGCGGGCGGCGACTCCGCCGGTGGGCCGCAGCTGCCGCCGGTCGACTTCTGACCGGCCGGTCGGGCATGCCCGGTAGGCGGCGTGGCGCGCGGTCGGGGCGGGGCTGGGACGCGGCCCCGCCTCCCGGCGACCGCGCCTCCGGATCGCCGGCCCGGGCGTCCCGCCGCTCCGCAGACGGGGCCGGCGGCTCCCGGGCGCGCGGCTCCCTCGGCGAGGCTCCGGCGGCGGATCCTCGGCCGGTCGGTCCCGGACCGGGCGGGCGGCCCGGCGATGTCGGCGTGTCCGCGACACCGGGCGATCCCGCGGACGTCGCCCGGGAGATCTGCCTGCGTCAGCTCGCGGTACGCCCCCGCACCCGCGCGGAGCTGGCCGACGCGCTGCGGCGGCGCGGCATCGCCGAGGAGGTGTCCGCCGAGGTCCTCGACCGCTACGACGAGGTCGGGATCATCGACGACGCGGCCTTCGCCCGCGCCTGGGTGTCCAGCCGGCACCACGGGCGCGGGCTGGCCCGGCGGGCGCTGGCCGCGGAGCTGCGGCGCAAGGGCGTCGACGGCGAGGCCCTCGGCGCGGCCCTGGCGGAGCTGGACCCGGACACCGAGGCGGAGACCGCGCGGGCGATCGCCGTGCGCAAGCTGCGCGGCCTGGGACGGGTCGAGCCGGAGGTCGCCTTCCGGCGCGTGGTCGGCGCGCTCGCCCGCAAGGGCTACCCGCCCGGCGTGGCCGTCACGGCAGTGAAGGAGGCGCTGGCGGCGGCGGGTGACGAGGCGGCAGAGTTCGCCACGCAGGTGGACGCCGACGCCATCATCGACGCCGAACAGTCCGCCGACTGACCGTCCGCAGCGGCTCGACCCGTCTCCGTGTGCGACACGGAGCAAGCCGAGCGATCCGTCCTGTTTGTTCCGGGCGGGATGGCGCCCGGAGCCGGTCGGCGGTAAGGTCACGCCGATTAGCGCCATCCGTCCACCGTGCGTGCCGGCGTCCCGCCGGAAGTCCGATGTGGACATGGCGGCCAGTGCCTCATCACACCGTGCACTACGGGGAGGATCATGCGTATCAACCACCTCGCGCGTCGGCGGAGTCTGCCCGTCGTCGCCCGCCTCGGTGTCGTCGTGGGTGCCGTGGCGCTGTCCGCGCTGGCCGCCGCGCCGGCGCTGGCCGACCCCACCGACCCCCCGCCGGACGACCCGG
>DATMJT010000504.1:0-3109 GCA_035553735.1 Pilimelia sp. | reverse complement strand
GTGACGCGCCGGACGACGACGGGGACGGCACCGGCGCGTCACCGGACGGCGTCCCGCAGCCGGCGCCGGCTGCGGCTCCGGCGGTGCGCAGCCGCAGCGGCGTCACGGCGTACGGCCGCTGAGCGGCGCACGGGCCGCCGGGTCGGAGTCGGGCCGCACCTGACGCCGGTGGCCGCCCGCGGGAACCGCGGGCGGCCACCGGCGTTCGGGTTCCGGCGCGCCGGCCGGCTCAGGCCGGCAGCACCATGGTGGGGGTCGGCACGGCCAGCGCCGGTCCGGCCGGGCTCAGACCGCCGGTGCGGCGGTTGACCCGCAGGGTGGTGACGTCGCCGGAGATCTGGTTGGCCACGTAGAGCAGCGTCCCGGCGCCGTCCAGCGCGATGTGCCGCGGCCAGTTGCCCCCGGAGGGCACCGAGCCGACCGGGGTGAGGCCGTCGCGCCCGGCCGCGAAGATGCCGATGGTGTTCGGCCCGCGGTTGGACACGTAGACGAACCGGCCGTCCGGGGAGACGACCACCTCGCCGGGGTAGTTGCGCACGTCGCCGGCCGGCGCCGCCGGCAGTGTCTGGTGTGGAGTGAGCCGGCCGCAGCCGGCGTCGTAGCGCAGCACGGTCAGCGTGCCGTCCAGCTCGTTGGCCACGTACGCGGCCCGGCCGCGGGGGTCGAAGGCCAGGTGCCGGGGGCCGGCGCCGGGGTGCATCCGGGCCGCCCCGACCCGCTCCAGGCGGCCCCGGCGCAGCCGGTAGGACACCACGGCGTCGGCGCCGAGGTCCACGGCGTGCACGAAGCGGGCCGCCGGGTCGGTGAGCACCTTGTGCGGGTGCGGACCCTGCTGCCGCTGGGGGTCGGGCCCGGAGCCGGTGTGCTGGGCGACGTCGGTCGGCGCGCCGAGGCCGCCGCCGGGCAGCACCGGCAGCACGCTGACGCTGCCGGAGGTGTAGTTGGCCGACAGCACGTACCGGCCGTTGGGGTGGGCGTGCACGTAGACCGGGTGCACGCCGCCGGTGGGCGTGGCGCCCAGCGGCCGAAGCCCGCCGCCGCGGGCGACGGCGAAGGCGCTGATCGTCCCCTCGGCCAGCTCGTTGGCCGCGTACAGGGTGCGGCCGCCGGGGGCCAGCGCCAGGTACGACGGGTCGGGGCTGTCGGCGCCGGGGGCGAGCCGGGCCGGCAGCCCGGTGGCCGGGTCCAGCTCGGCCGTGCGGATGCCGTGCCCCCAGCTGCCCAGGTACAGCCGGCGCTGCCGTAGCCCGCCTGCCGGGCGGGCGCCGGCGGCCTCGGCGGGCGCGCCGAGCAGGGCCGCGCCGGCCGCGCCGCCGAGTGCGCCGAGAAACCACCGCCTCGTTGTGTCCATGGGAAGTCCTCCTGTCGTCAGGTCGCGTCCCGCGGTCGGGCCGCGCCGGTGGAGTCGGGTGCGCCGCGGCGGCCGGGCGCACCGCGCGCGCCGCATCGGTGCGGTACGCCGCCGCGGTCACCGGCGCACCGCCTCGCCGGCGTCGAGCAGGGCCAGGTCGGCGCGCTCGGGCAGCCCCTCCCAGTCCCCGCTGACGGTGACCGCGAAGGCGCCCGCGGCGGTCGCCGTGGCCAGGCAGGCCGCCGCGTCGCAGCCGGCCAGCTCCTCCGCCAGGTAGCCGGCCGCGAAGGCGTCGCCGGCCCCGACCGGGTCCACCGCCTCGACCGGGTGCGCCGGCGCGGTGTGCACGGCGTCGTCGGCCACGGCCACCGCCCCGTGGGCGCCGCGCTTCACGACGACCCGGCGGGGCCCCAGGGCGGCCAGCGCCCGGGCCAGCGCGACCGGGTCGACCCCGTCCACCACCAGGCGGGCCTCGGCCTCGGTGGCGAAGACCAGGTCGGCCCGGCGGACCAGGCCGCGCAGCGCGGGCCCGGCGGCCTCCGGCGGCCACAGCGCCCGGCGGTAGTTGAGGTCCAGCGACACGGTCACCCCGGCGGCGCCGGCCAGGTCCACCGCGGCGGCCACCGCCGCGGCGGCCGAGGCGGACAGCGCGGGGGTGATGCCGGTGACGTGCAGGACGCCCGCGGCGCGGATCAGGTCGGCGTCCAGGTCGTCCGGGCACAGCCGGGAGCCGGCGCTGCCCGCGCGGTAGTAGCGCACGTCGGTGGCGGTCGCCGTACGCCGCGTCTTGATCATGATGCCGGTGGGGTGCGGGTCGGTGACCACGGCCCGCAGGTCCACGCCCTCGGCCGCCAGGCAGCCGCGCACCAGCCGGCCGAACTCGTCGTCACCGACCCGGCCGATCCACGCCGCCCGCACGCCGAGCCGCGTCGCGCCGACGGCCACGTTGGACTCGGCGCCGCCGACCCCCACGTCCAGGCTCCGGGCGTGCCGCAGCGGCCCGATCCGCGGCGACGACAGCAGCGCCATGGTCTCGCCCAGCGTCACCAGCCGCGGGGCCGGCGTGCCGTTGGTCACGGCGGTCACGGGCGGTGTCCCGGGTCGGCGCCCCGGGCCGCGGCCACCGCGTCGCGCAGCCGCCGGGCCCGCTCGGCGAGCGCGACCAGCGGATCGGTGCCGTCCGCGCGGCCGGTGAGCGCGTCGCCGAGCAGCCAGCCGCCCGCCCCGACCGCGCAGGCGCCGGCCCGGACGAACTCCCCGGCGGTGTCGGCGTCCACCCCGCCGGTGGGCAGCAGCGCCACCCCGGGGAGCGGGCCGCGCAGCTCGCGCAGGTAGCGCGGCCCGCCCAGCGACGCCGGGAACAGCTTCACCGCCGTGGCGCCCAGCCGCCAGGCGGTGGCCACCTCGGTGGGGGTGAGCGCCCCCGGGTACCACGGCAGCCCCAGTTCCCGGGCCCGGGCGCCGATCTCGGGGTCGGTGTGCGGGCTGACCACGTACTGCGCGCCGGCGGCCGCGGCGGCGGTCACGTCCCCGGGCCGCAGCACGGTGCCGGCGCCCAGCTCCACGCCGTCGACCAGGGTGCGCACCGCCCGCAGCGCCTCCAGCGCGCCGGGCGAGTTCAGCGTGACCTCGACGCACCGGACCCCGGCCCGGACCAGCGCGGCGCTGGCCGCCACGATCCGGTCGACCGCGGGCGGGCCACCGGAGGGCGCGCGCAGCACCGCGAGCACCCCGTCGGCGGTCAGGGCGGGTCCGGGG
>DATMJT010000503.1:0-20879 GCA_035553735.1 Pilimelia sp. | reverse complement strand
GCGGTGCCGCGGAGAACGCGGCTTCGCTATCCTCACCGGCCGCTGGCGCACCCTGCGCCACACCACCGCCAGCCCAAGCAAACTCGGCGACATCGTCCGCGCCGCCCTACACCTCACCCACTTCGAATACCGATACCTACCACATCCTTGCTGAGATCACCTCAATCTGTAGCTGGTCGCGGGTCCGCCAGGGGCGTCGGTTCAGGCATGGGTGAAGTGAAGGCGTAACCCCGTGCACCTGCGGTGACCGTCGCCCCGCCTGGGTCAAGCATGCGGCAGATCACGGTCGGTGGCCGGCTCCTCGGCCGTGGCCGCGGGAACCTGCTCCTGGCGGATCACCCCGCCGGTGTGCCAGCTAGGGACAGGCATGGTGGGCAGCGCGGCCAAGCTGGTGCCGCCTGAAGGACTGAAACTTTGCGTGATAGTCGTCACATACCAGGAGCCGTACGTAGTCGGTTAGCCCGGTTTGGGCAGGAGTGAGAGGCTTGTGCAGCACCGAGAGTAGCTGTTCGGTGCAAACTTCCACGAGTCAAGCATAGGGGACACCGGCGTCGAATCCGAGATTCTACTTTCGCCCTACGGCGCGGGACTATTGCAGTGAACGAGAAATGGGGAGGCCATGAAGAAATTAGTTGCCACACTTGTATTGAGCGCCATGGCAGTGGCCGCACCGACTGCTGGGATGGCGGTTAGCGTGACGTACGCTCACGGTAACGGCACACAGAATGCCACCCAATGGTACGGCAATGGCGCCTACCTCGACGGCGTGCTGCGTTCAGCAGCTGGAAGCCCGGTGTACTACGAAGGCCTCGTAGCCATCGGGAACTGCTCGGACGTCAACGACGGCCGCTACACCGGAAACGTGACGTCGACCAGCTACATGGGCGCAGGCGGGCAGGTCACCAGCGGTCCTCTGTTCTGGCCGTGCTACCTTCAGGGCGCAAAGGCACGTGTTTGTCGGGACATCAACAACCTCCCGGACACATGCGGCGGCTGGTCCGCCCTTATACCTCGATAATGTGATGAGCCGCAGCAACGAATTGCAACACCAAGCATGATTGGGCCCCGAGTGCTTGAGATTGACAACGTAAGCTTTCGTTACGGACGCCGCGCTGTGCTTGTCGACGTCAACCTCAGCCTCGGGGCCGGCATCCATGCCCTCCTGGGCAGAAACGGCGCGGGCAAGACAACGTTGATCAAGATCCTGGTCGGGGCTGCTGCCCCTTCCCAGGGCTCGGTCCGGTTCGAGAGCGCGACGATCAGCCAGAATCGCGGTGGTGGCCGCTCCGCACTACGCAGCATTGGCTGGCTTCCACAGGAGTTCGGCTACCCACCGCACATGACCGTCGGGGAGTTCGTCACATACGCCGCTTGGCTCAAGGAAGTTCCGCGCGCCCGTATCCGCGAACGTGTCACCGAGTCGATACAGGCGGTGGGTTTGACCGAGAGCGGCAGTCGCCCGCTACGTGCCCTGTCCGGAGGGCAGTTGCGGCGTGCCGGGTTGGCCGCGGCGATCGTGGCGGACCCAACGGCCCTGATTCTTGACGAGCCCACCGCGGGCCTGGACCCGGAGCAGCGAGACGACTTCCATCGGTTGGTCCGTTCGCTGCACGTGGGAAAGGTCGTGGTAGTGGCGACGCATCTGCTGGAGGATGTGGAGGCGCTGGCCGAGAACGTGGTAGTGCTCGACTCCGGAGCGGTGCGCTGGGTCGGCACGCAACAGCAACTTGCCGCGGCTGGGGCGGAAGGACCGGGCGTCCGAGGGCTACGTCAGGGCTTTTCCGCAGTCCTCGGACGGGCACAATGAGTACGGGGATCCGACGAAGCTTCATCCGAAGCGGAGTCGCGCTCCTCGTCGGTGTCGCTCTGTTGACCACGCTTCAGGGGATTGTCACCGTAGCAGCGAAGAGCGAGCGTTGGGTGGGCCACTGGCCGAACAGCAGCGCTGTGGTCGGCTGGGCGACCCTGTGGGGAGCATGTCTGGCTGCAGGTGTTGCAGCCTGGGTTGTCGCCGCGCCGCGCAAGGGGCAGTACAGCCAAATGCTGGCCACCGCCTCGCGGCCGCAAGGACAGGTGTACGGCCTGGCGTTGGCGGCAGTCGGCGGAGGCAGCCTGACCGGGTATCTTGCCGTACTCGGATACGTCGTCCAGCGGACGGCTCCGCACGCCACTGAGGGCAGCCTTGCCGTTGCGGAACTTCTGCCGGTAGCGGCATGGGTGGTGATGGCGGTTGGGCTCGGTGCGGCCGTCGGGAAACTGGCACCGCCGATGCTGGCGCCGATACTGGCAGCGCTCGGGCCATACCTCGTCTACATGTGGGCCATCTACGCCGACGTGTACGCCAATCGGACCTTCTTTAGCGACCTGCTTGCCATGGATGACTCCGCTCGGGACTATTTGCGCCTCCCCACCGAGCTTCTCGTAGCCAAAGCGGTGATGTGGGCCTGCGTCGGCGCAGCCCTGCTGCTATGGGTACTGCGGATGCGTCGCGCGAGCTACGTCTCTACCGTCGCGGCCGGCGTTGCTGCGGCTGCCGCTTTCCTGGTCGCAGGCGTCCGGGTGGATGTGCCACGGGCGTACGAAGCGGTCTGCTGGTCGGGGGCACCCCGGGTGTGCGTCGACCGGGCACATCATCACATCGGGCAGCAATATCGGCGCCATGTGGTAGCCGCTCTTGGTCGACTGGGTGCGGAAATGTCAACCGGGGTCACCGTCATGCAAAGCGCGGAACTCTTCGCACTGGCGGAGAAATTCACCGGCACAGGCGACACGGCACCGACACCGGTTCGGCTCGTGGTCCCGGTGGCAAGCCGAAACACCAGTCCGGCACACGAGATCGATCCGGATAGGCTCACCGCGGACACCGGTTTCGCGGTGTTCCTGGCACCCTGTCTGTCCCATCGGGCCGAGCAGGGCCACGCCGGCACCCAGACCGGACAGCGGGCTGCGGTCGCGCTGTACCACTGGTGGCTGAGCATGCATGGCCTACCCACAGACGGCAGCAACTACCCCGGCGAGGTCGCGACCGGGCCCGCGCTGGCGGAGAATCCAGCCTTGGCCGAGTTTGCCCGGCAGTTCGGGGCGATGTCGGACGACTCCCGCGTGGCGTGGCTGGCGAAGCGCCGACCCGCGCTGCTGTCCTGTCGGCTGGAACCCCTGGCGTGACCTGGATCGACAAATTATGGTTGGGCGCACAGGTGAAGTGGGCCTTCATCAAAGCGCGCGGAATCACCGCTCCGGCCGCAGCAGCGTACGTCATCCTCTGGGTCGCAGTGACACTGGCGTCACGCTTCAGCGTGTCGGCGCTCGGCCTGCAGTTCGTACCGGTAGGCCGTGCCGGCCTGGACACCGTTTCGGTGCTACTCATGTTGCTCCCGGCCGTTATCGTCAGCCGTTGCCTGTGGTCCCGCTGTCCGACCGTGGAAGCAACCCGGTCACGGCCAAGCCAACCCTCGGAGCTGCTCTGGTCGGCGGTCCTAGGGCTCGGCGCCACGGCCAGCCCGCTGCCTGCCGTGCCGCTCCTGCACGACTCCATCGACCCCCTTGCCTTCGTTGCCGATTGGTGGCTGTTGCTAGGGGTGCTCCTGGTGCTGTCCGGGCTGACTGCCGTGCCGATTGGCGTGGCCGCCTCCTTCGCCGTGATCGCCACTTTCAGTACGCCCAACGTCGTCCCGTGGGAGGCGAACCTCCTGTACAACGTCGACTTGGCGGCCCAGTCGGCGATGGTAGGCGCCGTCCTACTCACGGCCGGTCTGCTCCTAGTGGCGCTGCGCCGCAGAGCCGCCTGAGCCGACTAGCGCCTTGACCGCAAGCGTGGGCTGAGTTCGGTGGCATGCCGGCATGAGTCCGCCGCGAAGATGCACGCCCACCTGCGCTGGCGCAACGTCAAGGCCCACCACTCGGACGTGCTGGCCGTGCAACGCACGTCCACCGCACGCGCGGGTCACGACGCGGCGGGCACCCCGGCGACGGCCGGCGGTGCGTCGCCCGGCGGGGCGGCGGCCACGCCCGGCAGCAGTGCGGCGACGCCCGGCGCCGGCCCGCCCAGCCGCTCCCGCACCGCGTCGGCGCCGGCCCGCTCGCTCGCCTGCTGGGTGGCGTAGGCCAGCCGCACCGCCTCGTCGGCCGCCACCCGCGCCGCGGTCGGCTCCCCCGCGGCGGCCAGCGCCTCGGCCAGCACCCGGCTGGCCGCCACCCGGCTGCGCACGTCCTCGGCGGGCGCGGCTACCGCCCGCCCGGCCCAGTCGACCGCGTCCCCGGTCCGGCCGGCGACCAGCAGCGCCTCCGCGTACGCGGCCAGCACCTGGCGCCGGGAGCACAGCAGCGACCCCTCGGCGCGGTCCCGGGCGAGCGGCTCCAGCAGGCGCACCGCCGCCCCGGCGTCGCCGGCCAGCAGCCGGGCCCGACCCAGCAGCACCAGCGGGCCGACCTGGGTGCTGGGCAGCGCGTCCTGCGGCTCCACCAGCGCCAGCACCGCCTCGGCCTCGGCGGCGGCCAGCTCCGGCTGGCCGGCGTCCAGCGCCACCAGGCCGCGCAGCGTGTGGGCCAACCCGATGAGCAGCGGGTGGCCGGTGTGCCGGCAGTGCGCCAGCGCGTCGGTGAGCAGGTCGGCGGCGTGGTCCGGCTCGGCCAGCCCGCGGGCGACCGCGCCGCGCACGACCAGGGCGAAGCCCCGCCCCCAGGGGTCGTCGGCGGCGGCGAAGTCCCGGTACGCCCGCCGCGCCTCCCGGTCGGCCTCGGCCAGCTCGCCCAGCTCGGCGGCGGCGAACGCCTCCACCGCCCGCAGCGTGCCGACCGCCCACGCCTCGCCGACCCGCTCCCCGAACGGCAGGAAGACCCGGGCCAGCCGCTGCGCCTGGGTGAGCCGCCCGGCCAGCAGCCGGGCGAACGCCGTGGTGCCGCGCAGCCAGGCCCGCCCGAACGGGTCCCCCAGCTCGGCGAAGAGCCGCGCCGCGCTGCCCAGCGCGGCGTCGGCGCGGACGAAGTCGCCCCGGGCGGTGGTCACCCAGGCGAGGTTCTGCAGCGACCAGGCCTGGCCCCGCCGGTCGCCGACCCCCACCGCGATCTCGTACGCCTCGGCGAACCGGGCCCCCGCCTCGGCCAGCCGGCCAGCCCGGTAGTCGGCCATGCCCAGCCGGCGCAGCGCCTCGCTGCGCTCGGTCGCGAGACCGGCCTGGGTGGCGATGCGCAGCGCCTCCTGCCAGCGTCGGGCGCCGCCCTCCTGGTCCCCGGCGGCCTGCTGCGCCCGGCCGGCGATGAGCAGGGCCCGGGCCCGGGCGGCCCGGTCGGTGCCGGGGTCGGCGATGAGCTGGGCCGCGTGCTCGCGCGCCTCGGCCGGGCGGCCGTGCTGCAGCAGTGCCCGGGCGTACACGAGGCGGTCGTCGACCGGCAGGGCGTCGCCGGCCAGCGCGGCGGCCCGGCGGGCGTACTCCACGGCCAGGCCCGGCTCCCCCGCGGCCACCGCCCGGCGCGCGGCCCGGCCCAGCGCGGCCACGCCGAGCGGGCGCACCTCGTGGGCGGCGGCGTCCGGCCCGAGCCCCACGGCGTCGGCCAGCGCGGTGGCGTGCTCGACGTGCTCGGCGACGAACGCGTCGCGGCGCTCCGGGGACATCGCCGACGCGGCGCCTGCCCGGCCGTCGGCCACGGGGTCGTCGTCGGCCGCCCAGCGCGCCAGCCGGGCGTGCCGCTCGGCCAGGTCCATCCGGCCGATGCCGGCGTACGCCGCCTCCCGCAGCAGCGGGGTGGCGAAGGCGAAGCCGCCCCGGGTGCGGTGCAGCATCCGGCGGTGCAGCAGCTCCTCCACCGCCCGCTCCAGCTCGACGCTGGCCACCGCGGTGGGCCGCCCGTCGTGGCCGGGCCGCCGCTCGCGCAGCGCCTCCAGGGCCCCGGCGGGCACCGCGTCGCCCACCACCGCGGCGTCGCGCAGCACCGAGCGGGCGTCCGGCGGCAGGGTGTCGATGCGGGCGGCGAGCACCGCCGCGAGATCCCGGGACAGCAGCCGGCTGCCCAGCGAGCCGGGGGCCAGCCGCCAGTTCGGCGGGCCGGCGCGGTCCGGGCCGGCGGCGGGCGGGTCGACGCGCACCAGGGCGCCCCGCTCGATCAGCAGGGTGACCAGCTCGGCCAGGTAGAACGGGTTGCCCTGGGCGGTGGCCAGCAGCCGGTCGGTGTCGGGCTGCGGCAGCCGGCCGCCGTCCAGGTAGGACGAGAGCAGCCGGGCGGCGTCGGCGCCGCGCAGCGGCGGCAACGCGGTGATCTCGGCGTCCGCGAGCCGGGTGAGCGCCCCGGCGGTGCGCACCAGCTCCGGGCGGCCGAGCATCAGCACCAGCACCGGCCCGGTGAGCCGGGTCAGCGTCACGCCGAGGGCGTCCACGGTCTCGGCGGTCGCGTCGTGCAGGTCGTCGACCAGGACCACCAGCGGGGTCTCGGCGGCCAGGCCGCTGAGCAGGTCGGCCACCGCGCCCGGCACCGCCTCGGCGTCCACCTCCGGCGACTGGCCCACCGGCGTCCAGCCGGCGGCGGAGCGGCCGTGCGGCGGCGCCGGCTCGCCGAAGCCGAGCAGCGGCAGCAGCAGGTCCGCGGCCACCGGGGAGCTGCCGGTCGCCCGGGCCAGCCGCTGCCCGAGGCGGCGCAGCCGCTCCTCCACCACGGCCCGGGTGGCGGCGGTGGCCGGGTCCTTGGGCAGGCCGATCGCGAAGCGCACCAGGTCCGCCAGCGGGGCCAGCCGGCGCCGCTCGCCGAACGCGGCACAGTGCACGCTCAGCACCCGGGCTCCGGCGTGCGGGGCGTACCGGCCGGGGCCGGCGTCGAAGCCGGCGGCCAGGCGCTCGACCTCGGCGGCGAACCGGGTCTTGCCGAGACCGGCCTCCGCGGTCATGATCAGAATTTGGGCCTCGCCGCGGTCCACCACCTCGGCCAGCCGGCCGGCGACCCGGCCCAGCTCGGCCTCCCGGCCGACGAACGGCGCCTCGTAGCCGAGGCCGGCGCGGGTGCCCGGGGCGTCGTGCAGGCCCAGCAGCTCGTGCGCCGCGACCGGCTCCCGCTTGCCCTTGAGCCGCAGCGGTCGCAGCTGGCGCCAGGAGGCCACGTGCCGGGTGGCCGCCGACGTGGTGGCGCCCGCGTACACCGCGCCCACCGCCGCGGCGTCCGCCAGCCGGGCCGCCGTGTTGACCGTGTCCCCGATGACCGTGTACTCGATCGACGCCTGGATGCCGGCCACCACCTCACCGGTGTTGAGCCCGACCCGCAGGCCCAGCGGCGCGCCGCCGCCACGCTCGTCGTCCAGCACCCGGCGCACGGCCCGCTGCATGGACAGCGCCGCCCGGACCGCGCGCTCGGCGTCGTCCTCGTGCGCCACCGGCGCGCCGAAGACCGCCATGATCCCGTCACCGGTCAGCTTGTCCACGTGCCCGCCGAAGGTCTTCACCGCCCCGGCCAGGGCGGCCAGCACCCGGTCGGTGACCGCGCCGACCCGCTCGGGGTCGAGGTCCTCCGACCAGGAGGTGAAGTCCGACAGGTCGCCGAACAGCACCGTCACGACCCGCCGCTCGGCGGCCGGCAGCGTCGCGGCGGCGGGCAGCGCCACGCCGCAGTTGTGGCAGAACCGCGCGCCGGGGACGGCCACGGTGCCGCACACCAGGCAGCTCACGGAGCGTCCAACCGCCGCCGGCCGGCGGATGATTCCCGCGGCGGTGCGGCCGATCCCCGCCGCGGCGCGACGGATTCCGGCGCTGCGGCGGCACCCGCCCCCGGGACCGGCGGCGGAGCCGACGGTGCTTCGGCGGCGGTGGCCGACTCCCGGGCCAGGTACGCCAGCTGGGCGCGGACCGACCACTCCGCGGCCGGGCGCAGCGCCGGGTCCAGCCCCGGGTAGACCGCGGCCACCACGTCGGCGGGTCCGCCGGCCCCGGCGGCCAGCGCGGCGCGGACCTCGGCCAGCCGGGCACGGCGGTGGGCCAGGTAGGCGCGCGCCGCCGCGGCGCAGTCGGCCAGCGCCGGGCCGTGCCCGGGCAGGGCCACCACCCCGGCGTACGCCGCCAGCCGGTGCAGGCTGTCCAGGTAGTCGCCGAGGTCACCGTCCGGCCAGGCCACCACCGCGCTGCCCCGGCCGAGCACGGTGTCGCCGGTCAGCACGGCGCGCTCGCCGGCACCGGTCACCACCAGGCACACCGAGTCGCGGGTGTGGCCGGGGGCGGCCAGCACCCGTACGTCCAGCCCGGCGGCGTCGACGTCGAGCGCCTCATCCGGCACCAGCGGCGCGCCGCCGTGGCAGTGGGCCGGGTCCGCCGCCCGCACCGGCACGCCGCCCAGCCGCGCCGCCAGCCGTCGGGCCCCCTCGGTGTGGTCGAGGTGCCCGTGGGTGAGCACGATGACGGCCGCGGGCCCGCCCGCGGCGACCCGCTCCAGGTGGCCCTCATCGGCGGGGCCCGGGTCGACGATCACCGAGACCGGCGCGCCGGGGCCCCGCAGCAGCCACGTGTTGGTGCCGTCCAGGGTCATCGGGCCGGGGTTGGGCGCGCGCACCAGCGTCACCCACTCCGGCAGCCGCTCCGCCACGGCCGCGGGGGTCGTGAGCTGCCCCGGCCGCGTCCCCACCATGGCTGCGATCGTACGGGCCGCCCGCCCGCACCGGCCCGTCCTGGCCGCCAACGGCCAGAACCGGACACCGTGCGTCAACCGTCCCAGGCCCGCCGCGGCGGGCCGCCCTTAGCTGGTCACCTCGACGATGACCTCCACCTCGACGGGGGCGCCGAGCGGCAGCTCCGCCACGCCCACCGCGCTGCGGGCGTGTCGGCCCGCCTCGCCGAACACCGCGCCGAAGAGCTCCGAGGCGCCGTTGATCACCGACGGCTGGCCGGTGAAGCCCTCGGCCGAGGCCACGAACCCGGTGACCTTGACGACCTTGACGACCTTCTCCAGGCCGACCAGCGACTCGACGGCCGCCAGCGCGTTGAGCGCGCACTGCCGCGCCAGCTCGGTCGCGTGCTCGGGGGACACCCCCGCGCCGACCCGACCGGTGGCGATCAGCTTGCCGTCGACCATGGGCAGCTGCCCCGACACGTAGACGTGCGCCCCGGACTGGACCGCGGGCACGTAGGCCGCCAGCGGCGGGACCACTGTCGGCAGCGCGAGGCCGAGCTCGGCCAGGCGCGCGTACGGGTCGGCCGGGGTGTCGCCGGACACCGGGCCGGGCTTGGGCTCCTCGGTCACTGCTCGCTCCTCGCCTCGCGGTCGGTGGTTCGCCGAAAGCCTCAGTCCTTGGGCCGCTTCAGGTAGGCGACCAGCTGCTCCGGGTTCGGCCCGGGCACCACGGCCACCAGCTCCCAGCCGTCGGCGCCCCAGTTGTCCAGGATCTGCTTGGTCGCGTGCACCAGCAGCGGCACCGTGGCGTACTCCCACTTCTGCATGCGCGCACCCTAGCGCGCGTCCCGGCGGCGGCGCTGGACGACCGGCGGTACCCTCGCCGCTGGTGCGACGAGTAGGCTTTCCGGCCTGATCGCCGCACTCGGGTCCGGGCCCTCGGCCCGCCCGGTCGTGACGCCCGAGGCCCTACGGGGGAGACGATGACCCAACCGCCGCCCTATGGCGGGCCGACGCCCCCGCCGGACGGCCAGCCCTACCCGCCGTACACCGCCCCGGACCCGTACGGTCCGCCCGGGGGCTACGGCCAGCCGGCCTACCCTCCGGCGGTCGACCCGTACGCCGCACCCGGCCAGCCGTCGGGGCCGGGCCCCGGCGGCTACCCGCCGGCCGGGCCCTACCAGGCGCAGCCGCCCACCTCCGGGCAGCCGTACCAGGCCCAGCCGCCCACCTCCGGGCAGCCCTACCCCGGCTCGGGGGAGGGGTATCCGGGAGCCGGGCAGGCCGCGCCCGGCCAGCCGGTCTCGGGCCAGCCGGTCGGCGGCCACCCGGTGTCCGGTGACCCCTACGGCCAGCCCGGGTATCTGGGCCAGCCGTACCCGGGGCAGGGCCTGCCGCCGGGCCAGCCCGGGCCGTACCCGGGCGGCGGCTACCCGCCCACCGGCGGCTTCCCGCCGCCAGGCCAGCCGGGCTACCCGTACCCGGCGCCGGCCGCGCCGAAGAAGCGCCGCGGCGCGCTCATCGCCGTGCTGCTCACCGTGGTCCTGGTGCTGTGTGCCGGGGGCGGCGTGGCCGCCTGGCTGCTGCTGCGCGACACCGAGCAGGGCGCCGGCCCGGCCGAGCCCACCGCCGCCGTCGAGGCGTTCCTCACCGCCGTCTACACCGATCAGGACGCGGCGAAGGCCGCCAAGCTGGTCTGCGCGGAGGCCCGGGACGAGGCGGCCATCGGTCGCAAGGTGGAGGAGATCAAGGGCTACGACAAGCGGTACGAGACCCCCCGGTTCCGGTGGACGGATCCGAAGGTGGACGAGCGTACCGAGGAGCGGGCCACCGTCTCCGTACAACTGACCATGACCACCAGCGACGAGAAGACCGCAGAGCAGCAGCTGCGGTTCATCGTGGTCAAGAAGACCGGCTGGTGGATCTGTGAGGTCAACCAGGGCGGCTAGCAGCACGGATGCCGATGGAAGCCGCCCACCCGGAGCCGCCCGACGAGGGTTGGCCCGCCCGCCTGCACGTGGTCACCGGCAAGGGCGGCACCGGTAAGACCACCGTCGCGGCGGCCCTGGCCCTGGCGCTGGCCGCCGGCGGCCGGCGCACCCTGCTCGTCGAGGTGGAGGGCCGGCAGGGCATCGCGGGCCTGTTCGACCTGCCGCCGCTGCCGTACGAGGAGCGGCGGCTGGCGGCCGCGCCGGGCGGCGGCGAGGTCCGGGCGCTGGCCGTGGACGCCGAGGCGGCGCTGCTGGAGTACCTGGACCTGTTCTACCGGCTGGGTGCGGCCGGACGGGTCCTGCGCAAGATCGGTGCGGTGGACTTCGCCACCACCATCGCCCCCGGCCTGCGCGACGTGCTGCTGACCGGCAAGGTGAAGGAGGCCACCACCCGCACCGCGGACGGGCGCCGGGCGTACCACGCGGTGGTGCTGGACGCGCCCCCCACGGGCCGGATCGGGCGGTTCCTCAACGTGACGGCCGAGACCGCCCGGCTGGCCAAAATCGGCCCGATCAAGACCCAGAGCGAGGGCGTGTCGGCGCTGCTGCGCTCGCCGATGACGGCGGTGCACCTGGTGACCCAGCTGGAGGAGATGCCGGTCCAGGAGACCCTGGACGCCATCGCCGAGCTGGACCGGTTGGGCATCCCGGTGGGCCGGATCGTGGTGAACGCCACCCGGCTGCCGCTGCTGCCGTCGGGCCGGGTCACCCAGGCCGAGATTCGCCGCGGCCTGGCCGCGGCCGGACTGCCCACCGACCGGATCACGGTGACCGGCCTGCACGCCGAGGCGACCGCCCACCTCACCCGCCGGGCGCTGGAGGAGTCGCTGCGCACGGAGCTGGCCGAGCTGGGTCGGCCACTGGTGGAGCTGCCGCTGCTGCCCGACGGCGTGGACCCTGCCGGCCTGGACCGGCTCGCCCGGCTGCTCGCCGCCGCCCGCTGACGCCGCCGGTCCCACCGGGGGTCCCGCCGGGCGGCGCACGTGCCGACCGGCCGCTGCCGCGCCGTCCGCCGCCGCCAGGCCGCCCGCCGCCGCCACGCCGCCCGCCGCCGCCACGCCGCCGGTCCGGCCGGGGCGTTCCGGCGGCCGCGCACCGGCCGCCCGCCGGGCCGCGGCGATCCGGCGGATACGCTCGTCGGGTGCCCCGCGAGCCCGCCGCCCCGCGACTCGACGTCGACGCGATCATCGCCGACCCCGCGGTCCGCATCGTCGTCTGCTGCGGGGCCGGGGGCGTGGGAAAGACCACCACCGCGGCGGCCGTCGCGCTGCGCGCGGCCGAGCGACACGGCCGGCGTACGGTGGTGCTCACCATCGATCCCGCGCGTCGGCTCGCACAGTCGCTGGGCCTGAGCGAGCTGGACAACGTACCGCGGCAGGTGAAGGGCATCGACGCCGAGGCCGGCGGCGAGCTGCACGCCATGATGCTGGACATGAAGCGCACGTTCGACGAGGTCGTGCTGGCCCACACCGACCCGCACCGCGCCGCCGAGATCTTCGCCAACCCGTTCTACCAGGCCATGAGCTCGACCTTCTCCGGCACCCAGGAGTACATGGCGATGGAGAAGCTCGGCCAGTTGAGGGCCCGGAACGACTGGGACCTGATCGTCGTGGACACCCCGCCGTCGCGGTCCGCGCTCGACTTCCTCGACGCCCCGGCGCGGCTGTCCCGGTTCCTCGACGGCCGGATGCTCCGACTGCTGCTGGCGCCCGCCCGGGCCGGGGGACGCAGCGTGTTCAGCCTGGTGACCGCCTCCTTCGGGATGTTCACCCGGGTCGTGCAGAAGGTGATCGGCGCACAGCTGTTGACTGACCTGTCCGGATTCGTGGCGGCCCTGGACTCGATGTTCGGCGGCTTCCGGCAGCGGGCCGAGCAGACGTACCGGATCCTGCAGGCCCGGGAGACCGCGTTCCTGCTGGTCGCCACGCCAGAGCCCGATGCGGTACGCGAGGCGGCGTACTTCGCCCGCCGGCTCGGCGACGAGCGGATGCCGCTGGCCGGGCTGGTGCTCAACCGGATGCACCGTCCGGCGGCGCCGGAGCTGCCGGCCGAGCGAGCCCTGGCCGCGGCCGCGGCGCTGGCGGCGGAGGCGGCGCACCGGGGGGCGGCCGACGCGCTGCGGATCCATGCCGAGCTGATACGCCAGGCCACGCGGGAGCGCGCGGTCGCGGCCCGGTTCCGCGCGGAGTTCCCGGCGGTACCGACGGTCCTGGTGGGCGCGCAGCCCGCCGACGTGCACGACGTCGACGGGCTACGGACGATCGGTGCGGCTCTGGCCGCCGGGTGAGGCGGCGTGGGCCGCGTAGGCCCGGTGTGGTCAGCCGGTGGTGACCAGCACCTTCTCCCGGTCCTGTTCGCGCAGCGCGGCCTCGAAGGTCTTCCGCCAGCTCGCCACGTGCGGGTGCCGGCGCAGCAGAGCGCGGCGCTCGCGCTCCGTCATGCCGCCCCATACCCCGAACTCGATGCGGTTGTCGAGCGCGTCGGCCAGGCACTCGTACCGCACCGGGCAGCTACGGCAGATCCTCTTAGCCACGTTCTGCTCGGCGCCCTGCACGAACAGCGCGTCCGGGTCCCCACTCCGGCACGCCGCCATGCTGGGCCAGTCCGTGATCATGCCCATCAGTACACGTCCCCCTTTGCGTTCCCCCCGGCCACCGGCGACCGCCTCCCCCAAGCCGCCCCGATGACGTGTGACACTCGCCGGACCATCATGCTCCGTAGTCATCTGATTACGCAACGTTGTCAGCTAAATCCACAAACCTGGACGGTTTGCACAGTTCACCTCGGCGCTCCGTGCAACACGGGGACGACGCCGTCCGGCGACGCCCTCGATGCGGTCACCCGACGGCGGAATGGGGAAACCCGCACGGCGGCCCGCCCGGATGGGGCAGACTCGGCGGGGGAACAGGGGACGCGGACCATCGCAACCGCACGCCGGGCGTCGTGCGCTTAGCCCAACGACCCGGGCGCGCAGAAGGTGGCGGCCGTCCGCGCGATTTTCGATGGATCGGCCACCGGGGCACCGCCGCGGCCACGCGGCCGAGCGCGGATGGCCGCTGGCAGGAGCGCGGGTGCGGGCCGGACCACGTACCCTGTTGCCGTGAGCTGGATCCGCAAGCGTGACCACAACCTGCTGACCAACGCCGCGTCGCTGCTGATCTGCGGCCTGCTGGCCGGCATCGTCGTGGCCGCCGCGGCGTTCCCCGTGGTGGCGATGACCGGCCTGGCCGCCAAGGCCGGGGCGGAGACGTTCGACAAGCTACCCGCGGCGCTCAAGGTCAAGCAGTCCCCGCAGATCAGCTACGTGTACGCCCGGGACGGCAAGACCCTGCTGGCGATGATGTACGACGAGAACCGGCGCGACACCAAGCTGAAGAACGTCGCCCCGGTCATGATCAAGGCGATCATCGCCGCCGAGGACCACGACTTCTACCGCCACAACGGGGTGGACGTCACCGGCGTCGCCCGTGCGTTCGTCGCCAACAAGGGCGCCGGGCGCACCCAGCAGGGCGCCTCCACCCTGACCATGCAGTACGTGCGGCTGGCCATCTCCTACTCGGCGGAGCACCCGGCGGAGGTCGTCGCGGCCACCGAGGACACCAACAAGCGCAAGCTGCAGGAGATGCGCTTCGCGCTGGCGATCGAGCAGGAGCTGGCGAAGGACGAGATCCTGGAGCGCTACCTCAACATCGCCCCGTTCGGCAACGGTGCGTACGGCATCTTCGCCGCCAGCCAGGTGTACTTCAACAAGCTGCCCAAGGACCTCAACCTCGAGGAGGCCGCGCTGCTGGCCGGCCTGGTGAAGGCGCCGACGCTGTACAACCCGGCGACCCGCAGCGGCCACCCGCGGGCCGTCGACCGGCGCGCGTACGTGCTCAACCAGATGGTGCAGACCGGCGCCATCACCCGGGAGCAGGCCGCGGAGGCCAAGGCCAAGAAGCTGGTCGTCAAGGGCAAGCGGACGCCCCGGGGCTGCGTCGCCACCAAGGTCAACCACTGGGGCTTCTTCTGCGACTACTTCTACCGGTGGTGGATGGACCAGCGCACCTTCGGCGCGACCACCTACGACCGGGAGCGGATGCTCAAGAGCGGCGGCTACCACATCGTCACCTCGCTCGACGTGAACATGCAGGCCGCGTTCAAGAAGAACGTCGACAAGGTCATCAAGACCACGAACAAGAACGCGTTGATGGTGGCCGCCATCGAGCCCGGCACCGGGCGGGTGCGGGCCCTGGCGGTGAACCGGGTGTTCAAGCTGGACGACCCGAACAACCCGCAGAACCGCAGGTCCAGCAACCCGGACAAGCGCAAGCTGGGCATCCGCGGAAGCTACCCGAACACCACCAATCCGCTGATGACCGGCGGCAGCGGCATCACCGGCTACCAGGTCGGCTCCACCTTCAAGATTTTCACGGTGGCCGCCGCACTGGAGAAGGGTTACCCGCTGGCCACCACCCTGCGGACCCGGTCGCCGCTGCGCACCGAGTACATCGTCGAGCCGGGCAAGCCGCCGGCCTGCCCGGGCACCAACAAGTACTGCCCGAGCAACGCCAACCCCGGGTGGATGGACGGCACCCGCACCATGTGGAGCGGCTTCGGCCGCTCGGTGAACACCTACATGGTCAAGCTCCAGGAGATGATCGGCGCCGAGAACGCGGTGAACATGGCCAAGCGCCTGGGCATCCAGTTCCGCGCCGTCGAGGACGCCAACTTCGCGAACAACAAGCAGGCCGCCAACCAATGGGGCGCGTTCACCCTGGGCGTGTCCAACACGATCCCGCTGGAGCTGGCCAACGCGTACGCGACGCTCGCCGCCGACGGCAAGTACTGCCAGCCCACGCCCGTGCAGGAGATCCGCGACCAGAGCGGCCAGAAGCTGGCCGTCGGAGACCCCATCTGCGAGCAGCGGGTCTCCAAGGAGGTGGCCCGGGCCGCCATCGACGCCGCCCGCTGCCCGGTCAACGACCGTTCCGAGACCAGCCGGTGCGACAGCGACGGCGGCACCGCTGCCGACGTGCGCGGCACCGTCGGCCGCCCCGTTGCCGGCAAGACCGGCACGTCGGACAATGACCGCACCTCGACGCTGGTGCTGACCACCAAGCAGCTCGCCGTCGCCGGGGTGATGGCCGACCCGGACTGGGCTAAGAACACCGACAAGATGGACTCGATCGCGGTGAAGGCCGCCATCTCCAAGGGCCTGCGGGACGCCACCAGGGGCATGAAGAAGGTGGAGTTCACCCCGCCCAGCGGCAAGCTGGTCAACGGCACCCAGCGCTCCATCCCGGATGTCCGATGCCGCAGCGTCGACGACGCCACGGCCCGGCTCCGCGGTGCCGGGTTCGACGTCGACGTGGTGAGCACCCCCGTCGAGTCGTCCTGCCCCCGCGGCACGGTGGCCGGCACGGAGCCCGAGGGCTCCACCATCGAGGGCGGCGTGGTGGTCATCAGGATCAGCAGCGGCCAGGCAGCCCAGCCGCGCCAGCCCGGCTCGCGCGACCGCCGCGGCCGACTCCCGGGCTTCCCGCCGCCGCCCGGCAACAACCTCGCCCAGTGCATGAACGACCCCAGGGCCTGCCTCGACCGCAACCAGCCGACACGGTGACCCCGCGACGGGTCACCGGCAGGTCAGCCTGAATCGGCGCGGACCAAGTGAAACGGCGCGGACACGGGTACAACCGACGACGCACGGCGGTGCCGTCCTGGGCGCTCGGCTACGGGCCGACGACGGCGCAAGCGTGCCCGGGTGAGGCCGAGGGGCGTCAGATCTGGTAGGCCTGCGCGAAGGACATTGCGACAGCCGGCGAATGGCAACACCTGGATGGTCCGAGCTGACAAGCTCGCCTGCATGGTCCGAGCTGACAAGCTTGATGGACGAAGCAGCTGAATCTGTTGCGTACCGACGTCGCTGTCGCGTACCAGCTTCTCGGCTCAGCCCGCGAGCTGGCGGCGGACCTCCGCCGCGACCCGGCCGCCCTCGGCCCGGCCAGCCACCGCCGCCTGCGCGGCCTTCATCGCCGGACCCATCTGCCCCGGGCCGGTGAATCCGGCCCCCGCCAGCGCCCCGGCCACCACGTCCGCGAGCTCCGCGTCGCCGAGCTGCTTCGGCAGGTAGCGCTCGATCACCTCACCCTCCGCGCGCTCCTTCGCGGCCTGGGCCTCGCGGCCCGCGTCGGCGAACGCCTGCGCGGCCTCTCGGCGCTTCTTCGCCTCCTTGGTGAGCACTCCCCGCACCTCGTCGTCCGACAGCTCCCGGGCGGACTTGCCGGCCACCTCGGCGGTCTGGATGGCCGCCAGCGCCATCCGCAGGGTCGACGTGGTCAGCTCGTCGCGCGCCTTCAGCGCCGCGCGCATGTCCGCGGTCAGAGAGTCCTTGAGCGTGCCCATGGATGCTGAAACTACCCTGATGACCATGCGGACGCGCACCCTTATCCGGCTCGCCGGCGGCACGGTGGCACTGGCCGCCGGCACTCTGGCCTACGCCGCCCTGATCGAGCGCCAGATGTTCACCCTGCGCCGCTACGACGTGCCGGTGCTCGCCCCGGACGCCGAACCGCTGCGGGTACTGCACCTGTCCGACCTGCACATGACGCCCGGGCAGGTACGCAAGCAGGACTGGGTGGCCGGGCTGGCCGGCACCGACCCGGACCTGGTCGTGGTGACCGGGGACAACCTGGCACACCCGGGCGCCGTACCGGCCGCGCTGCGCGCCCTTGGGCCGCTGCTGGATCTGCCCGGGGCGTTCGTGTTCGGCTCCAACGACTACCACGGCCCGGTGTGGAAGAACCCGTTCAGCTACTTCAACCCGCGCCGCGAGTACGTACAGGGCGCGGAGCTGCCGCACCCGGAGCTGCGGGCCGCCCTGACCGCGGCCGGGTGGGCGGACCTGAACAACGCCCGCACGAGCCTGCGGGCCGGGGGCCGGCTCGTCGAACTGATCGGGGTGGACGACCCGCACGTCGGACGGGACGACTACGCCGCAGTGGCCGGTCCGGCCTCGGCCGCGGCGGACGTGCGCCTGGCGCTGACCCACTCCCCCGAGCCGGCGGTGCTGGACCGGATGGCCGCCGACGGCTTCGACCTGATGCTCGCCGGGCACACCCACGGCGGACAGGTGTGCCTGCCGTTGGCCGGTGCCCTGGTGACCAACTGCGGGCTGCCCCGGCGGATGGCCCGCGGCCTGCACCGTTGGCCGGGCTCGGACGCCTGGCTGCACGTCTCGGCCGGCGTGGGCACGCACCCGACGGCTCCGGTCCGGTTCGCCTGCCGCCCGGAGGCGTCGATCCTCACCCTCATCCCCCGCTGACCGAGCCCTGCCGCGGGGTCGGTCCCGACCGCACGAACCGCGCACCGCCGGGCCACCGGGCACCCCGGGGGATGCCGGTTTGCCCTCCCCGGGCAGTGGGCTACTATTGCTCGGCACGCTCGGGGTGTAGCGCAGCTTGGTAGCGCGCTTCGTTCGGGACGAAGAGGTCGTCGGTTCGAATCCGGCCACCCCGACAGAGGCAAGGCCCTGACCAGCAGAGATGCCGGTCAGGGCCTTACGTTTATCTATGGGGTTTTGAATCACCCCCCGAAAACCCCCACAAACGCCTGGGCGCGACCAGGTTCCGTGGCGGGTGGCCTGTCGGGCGCCGGGGCGTCAGGCATTCGTCTGTGCGCGCCTACACGACCGTGGTCAGCCCACGATTGCGGCGCTCAGGGTCGCCGCGCCCCGCGCAGCGCCGACCCATCGGGTTGGTCGGCAGGCGGCAGTAAAGAGCGACTCGCTTATCGATGACCGTGCGGTGCGGTTGAGCGCGCTCGGAAGAGGTCGAAGCCGCTGTTGACCCTGCTGTGCACGTACCTGTCCGCGGTGCTGCTGGTGGGCCTCGCGGTCAACTCGTTGTTCGGGTGGTGGTGGGCCGACCCGGCCGCGGCGTTAGTCATCGCCGTCGTCGCGGTCAAGGAGGGCCGGGAGGCGTGGCACGGCAACACCTGCTGCACGCCGGGCGTCGCGTTGCCACCCGCGACGGACCAGACGGGCGGCTGTACCGACGATTGCTGCCCGCCGGGCGGGACGCGGTGATGGCGCGCCCCACCGGGTCTGCGCGCATCCGGAGCCGGAGCCGGGGCCGGACACGCTGATGCCCCGACCGATGTCGGGGCATCAGCGTCGCCGCACCTTCCTCCGAGCGGTCAACCGCTACGGACGGTTGCGCCTATGCGGCTGACGTCGGCCCACGATTACCGGGTTCGGGGCCACCGTCGGCCAGGCTGGCGCCGAGCCGTTCGAGGATGTGAGAGCTGTCCGGGGCGAGGGCGGGCTTGACGATGTAGTGCTTCTTGGTGATCTCCTTGCTTCCGTGCCCTAGCTGGGCGGCGGCGCGTTCGGTGTCGGACTCCCTGTCGATCAGCGTGCCGACGGTCTTACGGAAGGTATGCGGCGTGACCCATTCGAGCCCGGCGTCGGCGCGGGCTTGGCGCCACTGACGGCGCACGTTCTGCGGGGACATCCACGTGCCCCGCCGCGAGGCGTAGACGGCGTCGTAGGGGATGTCGGCGGCGCTGAGCTTGCGGGCCATCAGCATCCCGACCGCGAACCGAGGCAGGACAACCGTGCGGTAGCCGGCGTCGGACTTCGTCCACTCCTGCCGGAAGAAGCCCTTGCCCTTGACGTCACGGCCGTTTCAAGATCATGAGCGTGGGGCGAGGTGTGGATCGCGGTCTGGCCACGGTGGTGTGTCGCGTGACGCGGTAGGGACGAAGCTCCGGTAGGACGAGGTCTTCTCACGGATCTGTCGTACGGAGCTTCGTCGTGGTGCAGTGTGTCATGCCCGATGCCGGTGTGGCGTTGGTTGCTGGTGTTCCGGTCGCTCAGGCATGCGCTGACCTGCTCGACCTGTTGGCGGCGGTGTCGGATGGCCGGTCGTCGCAGGGCCGGGATCATCCGGCGGCAGTGGTCCTGGCGTTGGTCGCGGCGGCGACGGTGGCGGGAATGAGCGGGTACACGGCGATGGCGGGCGGGTGGCTGACGTGCCGCAGCCCGTGTTGACCGACTTGTACCTGCGGGCGGGTGCGTTACCGGCGGGCCGGCCGTCATGCTCGACGCTGTGGCGGGTGTGCACGGACACCGATACGCAGGCCCTGGACACCGCGATCGGAGCGTGGACGGCGGCCCGTCGATCCGGGCCCGGCCCGAGCGACACCGGCGGCCGGGCACCGCAGCCGCCGGCGACGGACCTGCTGGCGTCTGGACGGCAAGACCGTACGCGGGGCCATCGGCGCCGACGGCAGCCAGGTGCAGTTGCTGGTGGCGCTGGCCGGTGGCACCGAACCCGGCGCGGTGACGGTGGTGGTCGGCCAGACCGAGGTGACCGGGGCCAAGACCAACGAGCCGGCCTACGCCCGTGACCTACTCAAAACCCTGGACATCGAGGGCAGCACGGTCACGGCGGACGCGTTGCACACGGTCAAGGCCACCGCCGAAATCATCCATGAGCGTGGCGGGCAGTTCGTGTTCCCGGTCAAGGAGAACCGGCGGGCGCTGTTCGACGCCCTGAACGCGCTGCCCTGGTAGCACACCCCGATCGCCGACAGCCGCACCGAGATCGGCCACGGACGGATCACCCGGCGCACGATCCGGGTGCTACCCGCCCCGCCCGACCTGCCGTTCCCACACGTCAACCAGGTCTGGCTGATCGAACGCTACGTCACCGACACCACCGGCGCGCACCTGTCCGCAGCCGCCCAACTCGGCGTCGCCAGCCACACCCCCGAGCAGGCAACCCCCACCCACATCGCGGCCTTCAACCAAGGCCACTGGGCCGTTGAATCGCTCCACTGGATCCGTGACACCTGCTACCGCGAAGACCAATCCCGCGTCCGCACCCGGTCCGGACCCCGCGTGCTGGCCTCGCTACGAGCTCCTAACACGATCTCCGTGAGTCAATGTTGATCAACGTAACGGTTGCCGTGGGTCACTCGTTCGCTCGGGCGTGAGCGCGCCCTGGATCGTTGATGACGAGTTGTGGCACCTGATCGAACCCCTCCTGCCGCCCTGGCCGCAGCGCGCCCCTGGACCCAGGCCGGTACCGGACCGGCAGTGTCTGCAAGGCATCCTGTTCGTGCTGTACACCGGCATCGGCTGGGAAGACCTGCCGCAGCAGTTGGGCTTCGGCTCGGGGATGACCTTGAGGTGCCCCCGCTTTCCCGGAGCGGTGGTTACCTGCCGCCGGTTGGCGTAGGCGTGAGGATAGCCGTCTTGGTGTGATCTTGTTGGTGGTGCCGGGCGGTCTCGTACTCGTCGGGGCTGAGGTAGCCCAGTTCGCGTTG
>DATMJT010000502.1:0-3405 GCA_035553735.1 Pilimelia sp. | reverse complement strand
GCGCTGGACCGCCTGCACCAGCTGAGCCTCGGTGGGGATGCCATGGTTGATCGCATCAGCCACTCCGATCAACCGTGCGAGGGTGTAGCCGGTCCGGGGACCGATGCCCCGCAGCGAGGCGAACACCCAGGCGTCGGAGGTCGTCCACTGCCGCCCCATGGCTTCAGGCTAGGGCGCCGATGCCTCGTGCGGCCCCCGTCGAGGGAGACGGACCAACCTAGGGCCAATCGCACGGGGCAGGAGCGCCCGGGTTGGCATTAAACACGTTTTTGAGGACGAGAACTCCGAGGACCGGACCGGCGAGCGATCGACACGGCCTGGGGTTGTGCCCCGGATGTCCCCCGGTCGACGGTCCGCCGCTCTGAGCTGGGGAAACCAGGTCGGGTCAGACGTTGAACCGGAACTCGACCACGTCGCCGTCCTGCATGACGTAGTCCTTGCCCTCGATGCGCACCTTGCCGGCCGCCTTGGCCGCCGCCATGGAGCCGGCGGCCACCAGGTCGTCGTACGAGACGGTCTCGGCCTTGATGAAGCCGCGCTGGAAGTCGGAGTGGATGACGCCGGCCGCCTCCGGGGCGGTGGCGCCGACCGGAATCGTCCAGGCTCGGGCCTCCTTGGGGCCGGCGGTCAGGTAGGTCTGCAGGCCGAGCGTGCGGAACCCGACCCGGATCAGCTGGTGCAGCCCGGGCTCCGGCTGGCCGATCGCGGCGAGCAGCTCGCGGGCCTCGTCGTCGGGCAGGTCGATCAGCTCGGACTCGACCTTGGCGTCCATGAAGACCGCCTCGGCCGGGGCGACGAGCGCCCGCAGCTCGGCCAGGAACTCCGCGTTGGCCAGCTCCTCCTCGTCGACGTTGAACACGTAGAGGAACGGCTTGGCGGTCAGCAGGTGCAGCTCGCGCAGCTCGGCCAGGTCGATGCCGGCGGCGGCCGCACCCGCGTACAGGGTGGTGCCCTCGTTGAGCAGCCGGCCGGCGGCGGCCGTGGCGGCGGCGACGCCGGCGCGGTCCTTGCGCAGCTTCGCCTCCTTCTCCAGCCGGGGCAGCGCCTTGTCGATGGTCTGCAGGTCGGCGAGGATCAGCTCGGTGTTGATGGTCTCGATGTCGTCGGCCGGTGACACCTTGCCGTCGACATGCACGACGTTGGGGTCGGAGAAGGCCCGGACCACCTGGCAGATGGCCGACACGTCGCGGATGTTGGCCAGGAAGGCGTTGCCCCGGCCCTGCCCCTTGGAGGCGCCGCGCACCAGGCCGGCGATGTCGACGAACGACACCGGCGCCGGGATGATCTTCTGTGAGCCGAAGATCTCCGCCAGCGTGGTCAGCCGCGGGTCCGGCAGCCCGACCACGCCGACGTTGGGCTCGATGGTGGCGAACGGGTAGTTCGCGGCGAGCACGTCGTTCTTGGTCAGGGCGTTGAACAGGGTGCTCTTGCCGACGTTGGGCAGGCCGACGATCCCGATGCTGAGTGCCACGTCGCACGAGTCTACGGGCGCGGCCGGTCGGCCAGCCCCCGAGTACCTGTCGCCGCCGGCCGGCGGCCGTATGCCGGATTGACACACCCGGCCCCAGAGGTTGACGACGCCCACGTCCTCATAGAGGCTTGTCTATCGGGACCGAGCGGTCCCACGCGGATCGCCACCGCCTGCCCGGCACGGGCCGGCGCACCGCCTCCCGCCGGGGACCGGCTGGCGCGCCAGCCCACACCAGCCCGGCGCGCCCCGCCGGCCAGCCCCGCCGACCGGGGACCGGACCGCACGCACCCGGGGCCGGCGCGCCAACGGCGGCGGCCCGGCCCCCGCGGCTCCCGCCGAAGGAGCCAGCCGCCCGGCCGGGCAACCAGAGCCGGATGGCCGGACCCGACCGACCCACCGCTGTAGGAGACTCGCCCCCATGAAACGCCTGCTCGTGGCGCTGATCGCCACCCTGGCTCTGGCCGGCTGCGGCACCGCCGGCCCCGACCAGGGCGCCCCGCCCGGGACATCCGCCGGTCCGGACGCCACCGCCGCCTCGGCGACGCCGGGCGCCTCCCCGGCCGCCAGCGCACCCGTGGCCGAGCCGACCCCCGCCGCCCCGGCCGGCACCGTGGATCCCGGCAAGGTCTACAACGACGCCGACGTGCTGTTCCTGCAGATGATGATCGCGCAGGACGGGCAGGCGGCGGAGATGCTGCAACTGGTGCCCAGCCGGGCCGCCCGGGCAGAGCTGAAGACGATGGCCGCGGCCATCGCGAGCACCCAGGCGCACGACGTCACCGTGATGCGGGGCTGGCTGCGGCAGTGGGGCCAGCCGACCTCGGTGGGCAAGAACGCGCACGCGTCACACGGCGACCTGCACGCCACCCGGCCGGAGGACATCGCGGCGCTCCGGCCGCTGTCCGGCAAGGAGTTCGAGACCCGCTTCCTGAGCACCCTCATCGGGCACCAGCACAACGCGATCGACATGGCCCGCACCGAGGTCAAGGACGGCCTGAACCCCCAGGTCAAAGCGCTGGCGAAGCGCTTCGACAACGCCCGCACGGACCAGATCGCGCTGCTGCTGCGCATGATGGAGTAACGCACGGCCAGGTCCGATTCCCGCGAGCCAACCGGGCCGTCGAGGCGGCAGTATCGACTTCATGGAGCTGGACTTCGAGCGGTGTTACCGGGCCGTGGACAGCCGGGACCGGCGGTTCGACGGGTGGTTCTACACGGCGGTGACCTCGACCGGCATCTACTGCCGGCCGTCCTGCCCGGCCACCACGCCCAAGCGGCGCAACGTCCGCTTCTACGCCTGCGCCGCCGGGGCCCAGCGGGCCGGCTTCCGGGCCTGCCGCCGGTGCCGCCCCGACGCCGCACCCGGCTCGCCGGAGTGGGACGCACGCGCCGACCTGGTCGGCCGGGCCATGCGCCTGATCGCCGACGGGGTGGTGGACCGCGACGGCGTGCCGGGGCTGGCCCGGCGGCTCGGCTACACCGAGCGGCACCTGCACCGGATGCTCACCGCGGAGCTGGGCGCCGGCCCGCTCGCGCTGGCCCGCGCGCAGCGGGCGCAGACCGCCCGGGTGCTCATCGAGACGACCCGGCTGGGCCTGGCGGAGATCGCATTTGCGGCGGGCTTCGGCAGCCTCCGACAGTTCAACGACACCGTTCGGGAGGTGTACGGGGCGCCGCCCTCGCAGCTGCGGGCCGCGCTGCGCCGGCCGCCCGAGTCCGGCGCCGGCACGGTCGCGCTGCGTCTGGCGTTCCGGCCGCCGCTGCACGCCGCCTCCCTGCTCGAGTTTCTCGCCGGGCGGGCCCTGCCCGGCGTCGAGGAGGTCGCCGGCGGCACCTACCGGCGGGCGCTGCGGCTGCCGCACGGCACCGCCACGGTCGCCCTGACCCCGCACGCCGACCGGGTGGACGCCCGGCTGCACCTGGCGGACCTGCGC
>DATMJT010000501.1:0-6260 GCA_035553735.1 Pilimelia sp. | reverse complement strand
GCCCGGGTGCGGCCGGGCGGGCGGCCACCCGGGCTCAGCCCGCCCGCGCCCGCCCGCGGTCAGCGGGGCGCCGGCACGGGCCCCCGCGGGTGGGCGGCGACGTACGCGTCGATCTCGGCGAGCAGCTCGGCGCGGCGCCGCGGCGCCGCGAACGAGGCGGTGACGGCGGTCCGGGCCAGGTCGGCGACCCCGGCGGCGTCCAGGCCCAGCAGGTCGGCGGCCACCGCGTACTCGTCGTTGAGGGTGGTGCCGAACATCGGCGGGTCGTCGGAGTTGATGGTCAGCACCAGACCGGCGGCCGCCATGGCCGGCAACGGGTGCTCGGCCAGCGACGGCACCGCCCGGGTGCGCACGTTGGAGGTGGGGCAGACCTCCAGCGGGATCCGCTGCTGCGCCAGGTGGGCCACCAACGCCGGGTCCGCCAGGCACGCGATGCCGTGGCCGATCCGGTCGGCGTGCAGGTCGCGCAGCGCCTCCCAGATGCTCTCGGGGCCGGCGACCTCCCCCGCGTGCGGCACCGAGCGCAGGCCGGCGGCGCGGGCGGCGGCGAAGTGGTCGGCGAAGTCGGCCCGCCGCACCCCGCGCTCCGGGCCGCCCAGGCCGAAGCTGACCAGCCCGTCGGGCTGCTCGGTGAGCGCGATCCGCAGCGTCTCGTCGGCGGCGGCGCCCGTCTGCCCGGGGATGTCGAAGCACCAGCGCAGCTCCACCCCCAGCTCCGCCTGCGCCCGCCGCCGGGCGTCCTCGATCGCGGCGCAGAACTCCGGCGCGGGGATCCCGCGGCGCACGTGCGAGTACGGGGTGACCGTCAGCTCGGCGTAGCGCACCCGCTGGTGGGCCAGCTCCCGGGCGATCTCGAAGGTCAGCAGGTGCACGTCGTCGGCGTCGCGGACCAGCTCGACGACGCTGAGGTAGACCTCAAGGAAGTGGGCGAAGTCGCGGAACGTGAAGTAGTCGGCCAGCGCGTCGGGGTCGGCCGGCACGGGGGTGGCGCCGGCGTGCCGGGCGGCGAGCTCGGCCACGATGCGCGGCGACGCCGAGCCGACGTGGTGCACGTGCAGCTCGGCCTTGGGCAGGTCGGCGATGAAGGCGCGCAGCCCGGCAACAGAGTCCCCCACGTGCCCTCCAAGCCGTACGTACGTTCCGCGGATCTTATGGTCGGCGCCCCGCACGCGGCAACCGGGCGCGGTACGCTGCCGAAGGTGGAAACGCGAAGCTTCGCCCGGATGGGCCGCGATGTGAGCGTGGTCGGCCTCGGGACCTGGCAGTTCGGTGCGGACTGGGGGCCGGTGGACGAGGCCGACGCGCTGACGACCCTGGCCGCCGCGGGCGAGGCCGGGGTGACCTTCGTCGACACCGCGGACGCGTTCGGCGACGGGCGCAGCGAACGACTCGTCGGGCAGTTCCTGCGCGCGCGCCCCGACCTGCCGATGACCGTGGCGACGAAGATCGGCGCCCGCGCGGGCGGTGACCCGGCCGCGTACACCCTGGAGAACTTCCGCGCCTGGATCGACCGGTCCCGGGCCAACCTCGGCCTCGACGTGCTCGACCTGGTCCAGCTGCACTGCCCGCCGCCGGAGGTCTACGCCATGGAGGCGGTCTTCGAGGCGCTGGAGACCCTCGTCGACGAGAAGCGGATCACCGCCTACGGGGTGAGCGTGCGCAGCAGCGCCGAGGCGCTCGCCGCGATCGCCCGGCCCGGCGTGACGAGCGTGCAGATCGTGCTCAACCTGCTGCGGCACAAGCCGCTGGAGGAGGTGCTGACCGCGGCGCGGGAGGCCGGCGTCGGGGTGATCGCCCGGGGCCCGCTGGCCAGTGGGCTGCTCGCCGGCGGGTACGACGAGCACACCAGCTTCCCGCCCGACGACCACCGCGCCTACAACCGGCACGGAGAGGTGTTCGACGTCGGCGACACGTTCAGCGGGGTGGACTTCGCCACCGGCCTGGCGGCCGTGCGCCGGCTGGCGCCGCTGGTGCCCGACGGCGCGGCCATGGCCCAGTTCGCGCTGCGCTGGATCATCGACCAGCCGGGGGTGACCACGGTGGTCGCGGGGGCCCGCAACCCCGCCCAGGCGCGGGCGAACGCGAGCGCCGCGAGGCTGCGCCCGCTGAGCATCGAGGCACTGACCACGGTCACCGACGTCTACAACGAGCTGATCCGCCCGCACGTGCACCACCGCTGGTAGCGGCCGCCGCCCCGGCGGGCATCCGGTCGGGGCCGGCGTGCCCGGTCAGGGCGTGGTCACGCTGACCGGGGCGTCCAGCGCCCGCAGCGTGACGGTGACGGTGCCCCCGCCGCCCTCCCCCGGCACCGGGAACCTGGCCTGGCGCAGCACCCGGCGCTCGGCGTCGACCCACAGCGTCGCCCCCACGTCCTGGGTGATGCCCGGCACCAGGGCGGCGACGGCGTCCCGGTCGAGGGTGGCCTGCAGCCGGAACGCGTCCGCCCCGTCCACCGGCTCCCGGGCCTCGACCTGCGGATCGCCGGCCGTGGCGAGCAGCCGGGCCACGCCCCGGTCGGGGTCCAGGATGGGCGACGGGTCGTACACCGACGACGCGGAGGCCAGCGGCACCCGCTGCCAGCCGCCGGTCGGACCCCTCACGTACAGGGTGTCCCCGGTGGCCACAAAGGACAGCTCCACGATGGACCCTGCCTGGTCGACCTGCACCGTCCCGCGGGCGGTGCCCTCTCGGGTCACCACGCCGCGGGCGCCGCGGATGCCGATGCGATCCACCCGGCCGGCGGAGGTGATCTCGAATTCCGCCGTCTTCAGGGCCCGGGTCCGCTCCGCCGCCTCGGTGACCAGCGCCGGCCCGGCCGGCAGCCCGGGGGGCTCGGGCACCGGGGTCCGCGCGCACGCGGACGGACCGGCCAACAGCAGCAGCAGGACGGCGGCACGCAGGCGGGGCATGCCGAAGCATGCTAGTGCGCCGGACGCGCCGGCCGCCTCGGCCGCTCCGGTGGCGGGTCCGGTACGGACCGGCAGCGGACGACGGCGGCAACGCCCCCACCGCGCGCGGGCCTCCGTACGCTGGTCCGGTGGCTACCAGAATCAGTGCGCTGCTGTCCGCGGCGGCCGGACCCACGGTGCCGGTGGTGCGCGGGGTCCGCGACGACCAGCTGGACCTGCCCACCCCGTGCGCGGAGTACCGCGTGCGCGACCTGCTGAACCACCTCTCCCAGGTGGTCGTCAACTTCCGGGCCCTGGCGGCCAGGCAGCCGGTGGACTGGGGTGGTGGGCGGGATGGTGCTGCTCGACCTGACCGTGCACGGGTGGGACCTGGCCTGGCGCCCGGCCGACTGACCGCGTGGGCGCCGTCGCCGTGGCCCTGACCGTGCGGCCGGACGCCCACGGCCGTAGTCCTCAGGCGGGCCAGTGACCGGTCAGCTTGCGGATCCCCACGGCGCCGCCGCGGTCGACGGCCGCCTTGACGACGGCGAAGATCGCGCCGTGGATGGCCGCGGCGGTCAGGACCTCGCCCCAGCCGCGGTGCTCGTCCGTGGCGTCCGGGGCGTCGTCGTCACCGGCGGCGACCTTCCACACCTGCTTGAACAGCGCGCCGGCCAACACGCCCGCCCCGATGCCGAGCAGCACGCCGACGGGCTTGTAGGCGAGCTTGCGGGCGGCGGGGCTCATCGCCGCCTCCGGCGCACCGCCACGGCCACCAGCAGCACCACGAGGGCGCCGGCCGCGGCCAGCCACGGCCCGGGGCGGCGCCGCACCCGCTCGCCGGTCTCGTGCAGCGAGACGCGCGCCCGCTCGACCGCCTGCCCGGCGGTGACCACGGCGCGCTCGGCGGCGGGTTGGACGGACTCCTTGATCCGCTCGGCGGCGTGCTGCGCCGACTCCCTGGCCCGCTCGGCCGTCTGGTGGGCCGACTCCCTGGCCCGCTCGGCCGTCTGGTGGGCCGACTCCTTGACCCGGGCCTTCACGTCCGCCTTGGCGGCCAGGGCCTGGACCGTCTCGCCCAGCTCCGCACGGGTGTGCCGGATCTCCTCGCGCAGCGCCGCCACGTCGGCGGCCTCGCCCTCGTTCATGCCCGCCCCCTCTCCCGAACCGCGGTCTTCACCGTGTCGATGTCCGCCTGGACCGAGCGCATGGCCGACTCGGGCTTGGGCGGGGCCGCCTGCTGCACCTGGCTGCGGCCCAGCAGGGCCAGCACGCCGGCCACGGCCAGCAGGACGACGCCGACCAGCAGCGCCGCGAGCCACGGCGTGAGACCCGCGGCGACCAGGCCGAGCACCAGCGAGACGATCAGCACGCCGAGGGCGTACAGGGCGAGCACGCCACCCCCACCGAACAGGCCGACGCCGATCCCTGCGTGCCTGCCCTTCTCGGTCAGCTCCGCCTTGGCCAGGGCGAACTCGTCGCGGATCAGGCGGGAAATCTGCTCGCCGGCCTGCTGGACCAGCTCCGAGGTTGACTGGTCGGCCGTGGTGTCACGGCCGTACCTCACATCGGCCATGGTGGCCTCCTTCCGCGTACCCGGGGTGTATGCCCGGCGGCGGGAAACGTCAATCCTGCCGCGACGCCCCGATCGCACCCGTCACCCGGTCGCGGCGATCCCGATGGCGGATCCGGTCGCGGCGGGTACGGCGCCCGGACCCGCGCAGCGGTCGTGAGCCCCGGCCGCGGCGGTCGCCGACGGACCGCCGGCCGCGGCGCTCGCCCACTGACCGCCGGTCGCGGGGACGCACGCTCAGACCTTGCGGTAGCGGGCCTGGACGAAGCAGAACACGCCGAAGGCCGCGATGCCCGCCGCCACGGCGAGCAGCAACGGCGGACCGGCCGGCTGCTCGGCGAGAGCCCGCAGCGCCCCGTCGAGGCCCCGGGCCCGGCCGGGGTCGAAGGTCACCGCGGCCAGCACGAGCAGCGCCCCGGCGATGCCGTAGGCGACGCCCTTGGCCACGTAGCCGGCCGTGCCGAGCCGCCGACTCAGCGTGCGGACCCGCGGGGACATGGCGCCGGTGCGCAGGTGCTTCTCGAACCGCCGCACCACGCCGTACCACACCAGCCCGGCGCCGACCGCGACCACGGCGACCCCGGCGAGGCCGACGAGCCACCGGCCGCCCGGCTCCGCCAGCAACCCGGCGGTGGTCGACTGCTGGCCCTGCGCGGAGGAGTCCGCGCCGTCGGTCACCACGCCCAGCCCGATCCACGCGAGGTAGGCGTAGACGACCGCCTTGCCCGCCGAGGCCAGCCGCTCGGCGGTGCGCTCGCGCCCGCGGTCGGCGGTGTGCCCCACCGCGGCCTCCAGCGCCTGCCAGAGGGCCATGGCGCCCAGACCGACGCAGATGGCGAGCACCAGGTACCGGCCGAAGGGCCGGCTGGCCAGCTCGGCCAGTGCGCCGCCCTGGTCACCGGCGCCGGCCGGGTGGCCGAGGGCGATCTGCAGGGCCAGCCAGGCGACGAGCAGGTGGGTGAGCCCGTAGCCGAGGAAACCGGCCCGGGCGGTGCGGGTCAGCAGCGGGTTGTCGGCGGCGCGGGAGGCGCGGAGCCGGGTGTCCTGGGTGAGAGTCATGGCGCCCTGATGTCCGCTGCCCAAGGTCGTCAAACTCGCCGCGCCGCGCGGCGCGGGCGGCGGTGGCCCCAACGGCGGCCGCTCAGTTCTGGTTTGTGGCGATCCGCACGACGGCCTGCTGGTCGTTGGCGCTCTCCAGCGAGGCGTACAGCCCGCCGACCTCGACGGCGGCCTGCCCGGTGGTCAGGGTGACGCGCTCACCGGCCACCTCCAGCGTCACGGTGTTGCCCTCCGAGCTGATCAGCTTGGCCTCCACGCCGAGGACGCTCGCCCGGGCGTTCACCCCGGTGTCGAAGGTGACGGTGCAGGCGTCGAGCGAGCAACTGGTGCTGGCGCCCTCGGAGCTGCACCCGGCCAGCACGGCGAGGCCGAGCAGCAGGCCGGCGGCCAGCGCGGCGGCGCGGCGCGGGCGGCGGGCGGAGCCGGTGCGCCGCAGCGGGCGGACGCGGTGGACGGTGCGGCGGGCGGAGCGGGCGCGGCTGGTCACCGTTCCAGGGTACGGGCACCGGGCTAGCGTGGCGGAATGGACGTCGACGTGACCGAGAACCCGGACCTGCACCGCTTCGAGATCCGCTTGGACGGGGAGCTGGCCGGTTTCGTGGCCTACCGTCCGGTGAACGGGGCGCTCGCCTTCACCCATGCCGAGGTGGACCCCGCCCGCCGCGGCGCGGGCGTCGCCGCGCGGCTCGTCGCGGGCGCCTTCGAGCTGGTGCGGGCCGCGGGTGGCCGGGTGCGGCCCG
>DATMJT010000500.1:0-9922 GCA_035553735.1 Pilimelia sp. | reverse complement strand
GCGGCACCACCGTGGCGAGCTGGACGCAGCAGCCCAGGGTCACGCCGGTCGCGCCCCGCGCGTCGAGCGCCGCCAGGCAGGCGGCCAGCCGCCCGGGGCGGACCTGCCACGCCGCCGCCCGCCGGTCGTACACCTCGGCGGTCAGGCCGGCGGCGCCCAGCACCGACCAGACCTCGCGGGTCGGCGCGCCCGGCGGCGGGCCAGCCAGCGCCTCCGCCAGCCGGGCGCCGAACGTGTCGGACGCCCCGCGCTCAGGCAAGGTGCACCTCCGGGTCGAGCAGAGCGAGCCGGCCGTCGGCCAGGTGCAGCCGGTCGTTGTGGTAGTTCAGGGCGGCCGAGCGCAGGTCACGCAGGGCCAGCTCCAGCCGGGTCGGCGAGTCCCGGAGGTAGCCGTGGCGCAGCCCCACGGCGTCAACCAGGTCCTCCACCGCCGCGAGGCACTGCTCCGCCGCGGTGATCTTCAAGCCGTTGAGCAGCAGCTGCGTACGCGGTCCGGACAGGTCGCCGCCGGGCTCCACAACCGTCGCCGCGTGCCGGAGCAGTGCGTGCACGGTGTCGACCCGCTGCCGGGCTCGGGACAGCCGGCTCAGCAGCAGCTCGGAGCCGAGGTCGGTGCGGGCCCGGCCGGCGGGGCTGCGCAGCAGGCGCAGCACCCGCGACAGCGCGCCGCAGGCGGTGCCCAGCCAGCACGCGGCCCAGCCCAGGTGGGCCAGCGGCGCGAACACGCTGACGCTGATCTCGCGGAAGGCGCCGTGCGGCCCGACCACCTGATGCGCCGGCACCCGGCCAGCCAGCCGCAGCGCGACGCTGTGGCTGGCCCGCATGCCCAGCGGCTGCCAGTCCCCGGACTCCGTGACGTCCACTTGGTCGCGGCCGGCGAAGACCAGCGACACCGCGCTGTCCGCGGGGTCGTGCGGGCTGCGCATGGTGACGAGGAAGCCGTCGGCGTACCGGCCGCCGGTCACGATCGGCGCGAACCGGTCGAGGACCAGGGCCCCGCCGTCGGCCCGCAGCGCCGCCTCCGCGGACAGCAGGTGGCCGCCCTTGCCCGCCTCGGTCGTCACCGAGGCCAGGTACGCCCCGTCCCCCACCCGGCGCAGCAGGTCGCTGCGCAGCGGCTCGTCCGCGTAGCGGACCACGGCCGCCACCTGCTGGCAGTGCATCGCGAAGATCATCGCCACGGAGAGGTCGGTGCGGCCGAGCCGCTCGGCCGCGGCCAGCAGGTCCGGCAGCGTGCCGCCCAGGCCGCCGTACGGAGTGGGGACCAGCAGGCCGAGCAGACCGGTGGACCGCAGCTCGGCCAGCGCCTCCACCGGGAACGCCGCCTCCCGGTCGGTGCGGGCCACGTGCGGCTCCGCCGCCGCGGCGACCCGGTCCACGAGCCGGCGCAGCCCGGCGGCGTCGACGGGCCGGGCGGGTGCGACCGCGGTGCTCATGCCGCCGGCCCCACGGCGCGGGCGCCGCGGCTGACGGCGTTCCACAGGCTGCCCGCGGTGGCGAAGGTGCGGTCGGTCAGCTCGTCCTCGGGCAGGGTGACCCCGTACGCGTCCTCGATGTCGAAGAGCAGCTCGATCGCCTGCATCGAGTCGAGTCCCCACTCCCGCAGGCCGGTGTCGGCCGCGATGGGCCGGTCGGCCGCGAACTTCAGCCGGGGGCGCAGCAGCTCCACAAAGGTGTCATCCATGGTCGGCGTCTTCCTTTCCGGGACGGGGATCGGTTCCGGGACGGGGATCGGCTCCCGGATCGAGGTCGGCGGGCACCCGGCGCAGCACGAGCCGGGAGACGTCGCGCGGGGGCGCCTGCGGGCGGGCGCCGTCCAGCACCACCTCGACGGGCAGTGGGTGGCCGAGGAAGGCGACCAGGCTGGCGTACAGCCCGTACGCGCCCACGTTCGGCACCGCGAGAAGGTCGCCGGGGCGCAGCGGCGGCAGCGGGGTCTGACGGGCCCAGGTGTCCAACGGGGTGCACAGTGGACCGGCCACCAGGGTCGGCACCGGCGCGCCCCGCCCCGCCCCGCCCGGGACGGGCCCGGTGTCGGACGGCCCGTGCGACCGGGGCCCGACCCCGGGCAGCGCGACGAGGTCCGGGGTGAGCGGGGGCAGCCGGCGCAGCCCCGACATACCGCCGAGGTGGTTGATGCCGGCGTCGAGCACCACGACCTGCCGGCCGTGGGACCGCTTCGCGTCCAGCACCCGCACCAGCAGCGTGCCGGCGGCGGCCACCAGGTAGCGGCCGGACTCGAAGACCAGCGCCGGGTCGCCGGCCCGCCAGCCCGGCAGCTCCGCGTCGAGCAGGTCGGACAGCCGCGGGCCGAGACCGGCGAGGTCCACCCCGCCGGCCGCGCGGGCGAACGGGGCACCGAAGCCGCCGCCGAGGTCCAGCACACGCAGGCGTACGCCGTGCGGGCGCAGGGCCGCGCCGATCCGCACCGCCGCGCGCAGGGACAGGGCGAACTGCGCCAGCAGGTCGTCCACAGTGGTCATGTTCGTGCCCATGTAGAGGTGCAGCCCGACCACCTCCGCGCCGGGCCGGGACGCGAACCGGGTCGGCGCGGCCAGCACCCACCCCAGGTCGGCACCGAACTGTGAGGTCACTCCGGTCATGGCCAGGCCCTGCCCGGGGCCGGGCTGGTCGCCGTTGACCCGGAGCAGCGCCCGGGCCTCGGTGCGCCGGGCGCGCGCGGCGGCGGCGAGCTGCGCCAGGCCCGCCGGCGAGTCCACGGAGAACTCCCGCACGCCGCGCGACAGGGCGTACGCGAGGTCGGCGTCCCGCTTGCCGGGCCCGGTGTAGAGCACATCCGCCGCCGGCCAGCCGGTGTCGGTCGCCGCGTCCAGCTCGCCGGGCGAGCACACCTCGGGCCGGGTGCCCAGCTCCCGCAGCTCGCGCAGCAGCATGGGGTGCGGGTTGGCCTTGAGGGAGTAGTAGAGCGCCGAGCCGGCGGGCAGGGCCGCCCGGAGCCGCGCGGTGCCGGCCCGCACCTCGGCGAGGTCGTAGGCGTACGCGGGCGTGGCGAGGCCGTCGGCGACCAGGCGGGCGAGTGCTGGCCCCAGCGTCGCGCCGGCCGCCGTGGCGCCGCCCAGCGCCGTGCCGTCCGGCGCCGTGCCGGCGCGGGTGGTCGCGGTCGCGGTGTCAGGCATGAGGGGCCTCCCCGAGCCGCGCGGCCAGGGTCCGGCGGTCCACCTTGCCGTTGGGGGTCAGCGGCAGGTCGGGCAGCACCAGGCAGCGCTGCGGAATCTTGAACTCCTCGACCTGTTCCCGCATCCCCGCCAGGACCTCGTCCGCCGTCAGGTCGGTCACCGCCAGCAGCGCCGCCGGCACGGCCCCGGCCGGCGGCAGCACGACCGCCTGGCGCACGCCCGGCACCCGCCGGGCCGCGGCCTCCACTTCGGTGGCGCTGACCCGGAAGCCGCGCTCCTTGTAGATGTCGTCGCGCCGGCCGGCGAAGTAGAGGTACTGCTCGGCGTCGAGCCAGCCGTAGTCACCGGTGTGCAGCTCGGGGAACAGCCCCTCCCGCCGGGGGAAGCGCTGCGCGGTCAGCTCGGGCCGGCGCCAGTAGCCGGCCATCACGTGCGGGCCACGCACCACCACCTCGCCCACCTCGCCCGGCGGCAGCCGGCGGCCCGCGTCGTCCACCACGTAGACCTCGGTCCCCGGCAGTGCCCGGCCGCAGGAGCCGGGACGGGCCAGGTCGGCGTCGGGCGGGTTGACCGTGGCGCGCTTGCACTCGGTGAGCCCGAACATCAGCTGCACCCGCAGGCCGGGAATCCGGGCCCGCAGCGCGGCGAGCGGCTCGGGCGGCATGGCCGCTCCGGTGTTGGTCAGCAGCCGCAGCGAGGGCACCGCGGCGCCGGGCCGGCCGAGCAGCCGGGCGAGGGCGTCCGCGACGGCCGGCACGGCCGGCAGCACCGTGGCTCCCGTGCGGACGAGGTTCCGCAGCAGGCTGGGCCCCACCTCCGCCGGCTGGCCGAGCCATACGTGGGCGCCGCTGAGCGCGCCGAGGAACACCTGGTAGAGCCCGTAGTCGAAGGACAGCGGCAGCGGGCAGTAGACGGTGTCGTCGGGGCGGTAGCGGAGCACCGACTGGATCGCCGTGGCGGCGAAGACCACCTGGGCGTGCGTGCTCACGACGGCCTTGGGCAGCGACGTGGTGCCGGAGGTGTAGATCAGGCACACCGGGTCGACCGCGATCGGCCCCGCCCCGGGGTCGGCGGGCGCCGGGGCCGGCTCGGCGGCGAGGGGCACCTGCGCGAGGTCGCGGGTGGCGATCCCCCGACGGCGCGCGGCCGCCAGGTTCGCCACGTCGTCGGTGACCAGCAGGGCCGGCTCGCAGTCCGCAAGCACGTGCTCCAGCGGGGCACCGCGCACCTGCTCGTGCAGCACCACGAACGCGGCGCCCAGCCGGGCGGCGGCGTAGACGAGGGTCACCAGCGCCACGCCCGACGGCGCGACGCTGACCACGCGGTCGCCCCGGCGGACGCCCGCGGCGGCCAGCCAGCGGGCGACCCCGACGCTGGCGGCGGCGAGCTCGCCGTACCGCAGCGTGCGGCCGGACGCGGAGACCGCGGGTCGTTCCGGCCACCGTTCGGCGGCCCGGTCGAGCAGGTCGTGCAGCATGGCCGTGCCGGTCACCGGTCCTCCCCTCCGTGGCGCGGCGTGGCAGCGGTCGCCTGGCCCACCGGCGAGGCGTGCTCCACCAGCAGCCGGCAGATGTCGTCTACCCGGTGCAGCCGCTCCGGGAGCAGCTGCCCCTCGTCGAACCGGACCCGCAGCTCCTCCTCCAGCCGGTCCACGATGTCCACCATCCGGAAGGAGCTGAAGGTCGGGACGCTGGTGAAGTCGACGCCGGCGAGCAGCTCCTCCTCGTCCTCGTGCAGCACGTCGGCCGCGACCCGCGCCACCGCGCGGCGCAGCTGCGGCCAGTGCGGTGCCGCGGGGGCGCCCCCGGCGCGGAACACCTCGTGGTCCCGCCGCAGCAGCGCGTCCAGCCGGTCGAACGGGGCGTCCGAGACCGGCGCGCCGCGCAGGGCCCGCCGGTGGGCCAGGTAGACCTGCTCCACGAGCTTGTCCCAGGCGTCGAGGTGCTGCACCGTCGGGCGGGGCGGGGCGCCGCCGGTCGCCGCCAGCGCGGCGCTGTGCAGTTTGCGGGCCCGGGCCAGCAGCCAGGTCTCCAGCGTCAGCGCGGCGAGGGCCGCGGAGCGGTCGGGGTGCGCCCGGTAGGCGGCGACGAAGTCCGCGGCCTCGGCCGGCGTGCCCAGCTCGGCGCGGGGCGCCTGCCGGGCCGGCGGGACCGGCTCGAGCCGCACCACCTCGCCGCCGTCCGGCAGGGCGGCCGCCAGCTCCGCGGCGCCCAGCCACCATGCGCCCGGCCGGGCCGGACCCCACGGGGTGTCGTTGTGGTAGGCGTCCGCGACCTGGAACCGGGCGCCCGCGCGCTGCAGCAGGAAGCTGTGCGGCAGGTGGCGGTGGCCGGCGTAGGGGCCCCATGGCAGATGGAAGGCGTCGGCCATCACGTACCGCGGGCCGCCGTCGGCCAGGTCGTGCCGCAGGTCGGCGGCGGACCGGAAGCGCCGCCGCCGCCGTACGGCGAGGCCCAGCGCGGCCTCCGCGGCCGCCAGCTGGTCGTCCAGGCCGGGCTCGACCGTGGGCAGCCCGGCGGGTCCCGGCTCCGGGCGGAACCGCAGGGTCGCACCGAGCGCCAGGTGGGTACCGGGGCCGTGCCAGTGGTCGGCCAGGAGGGCCAGGTTGGCCTGGACGCAGTCCAGCAGCTCGCTGCGCAGCCCGGCCGGGGCGTGCGCCGCGCCGGGGGCGGGCACAGGGCGGCGCATACCGGTGCCGGTCGTCGTGGTCATGCCGACCGCCCCCCGGCGCCGGACCCGGCGGCCACGGCCGGCGCGACGGACCCGGCGGGCACCGCGGACCCGGCGGGCCGCGCCGCCACCCGGCCGCCGTGCGACCGGCCCCCGGGCGGCCGGGTGGCGCGCGGCTGGCCACCGAGGCGCGCGAGGCGCCGGTGCACGTCCGCCCCGGCCTCCCGGAGGAGGTTCACGACGTCGTCGCACAGGTCGGCCGCCACGCCCAGGTGCTCGCGGGACCCGCCCAGGAACGCCCGGGTGGACGTGCGCTCCGCCGCGAAGTCGAACCGCAGCGTGGTGCAGCGCAGGGCGCGGGCGGGCGTGAACGGCCCGAGCACGTGCGTCTCGCGCCGTACCTCGGCGGCGTCCGGCGCCGCGGAGCCGGGCAGGCGGCCGGATCCGGTGGTCACGTGGAGCTGGACATAGTCGATGTCGTCGGCGTCGAGCGTCGCCCGGTACTCCGGCACCGCGTCGAGCAGCTCCGGCACGGACAGGTACGAGTTGCGGAAGGCCCGGACGCAGGACCGCCACACCGTGCCGGCGTGCTCGGCGAGCGTGCGGTCCGGGTCGATCCGGCAGACGATGGGCCGGTCGTTGATGAGGTAGCCCACCACGTCGTCGGCCTCGGCGGTGCGCCTGGTGGAGACGGGCGTCTGGATCACGAAGTCCCGCTGCCCGGTGCGCCGCCAGAGCGCGATCGAGGTCAGCGTCGCCACGGTGGTGAACGCCGGCGTGCCCAGCCGGGCGTTGAGGCGCCGCAGCCGGTCGGGCAGCTCGCCGCCGGGGTACGTCGAGTCGCGGTGGGTCCGGACCCACGGGCCCGGCGGATGCGACGGGAACAGGCCGCGGAGCGGGGGCACGCCCCGCAGCGCGCGCCGCCAGACGTCGATCTCGCGGGTCCGTCGGCGCCGCACCTCGTCCGCACGCCGCCGGCAGAAGGCGCGGTAGTCCGCCGGTGCGGACTGCCGGTCCGGCACCGTGCGCAGGCGCTCCAGCTGGTCGGCCAGGACGCCGAGGGAGAGGCCGTCGGAGGCCAGGTGGTCCAGCAGCACGAGAAGGACCTGGGCCCGCCCGTCGCGGAGCAGCTCGAACCTGGCCCGCCGCGGCACGGCCGGTGGGTGCAGTTCCCGGTAGTACAGCGCGGCCAGGCGCCCGCGGATGGCGCCCGCTACGTCGTCCACATCGGACACGACGAGAGCCGGATCCACGGGGCCGTACGCCTGCTGCGCCCCGGCGATCGCCGAGCGCAGCGCACCCTGCCGGCGGACCAGCTCGTCGACCAGCCCGGCCACGCGGCCGGGGTCGGCGTCGGCGGGCAGCGGGTGCTCCACCGCCAGGTTGTGCGCGACCCCCGGGCCCAGCAGATGGTTGAGGAAGAGCAGCGTCTCCTGCTCCGCCAGCAACGGGAATGTGTCCATCGGTGCGTCCTCCTCGCCGGCCCCGCGCACCCGGGACCTCCTCTGCTCCGGACGCTAACCCCGTGCGGCGCGGCCGGTAATGTCCCCGGAATCGGCCACACCGCCCACGCCGGCGGCCCGATCCGGCCCGTGGGCTGGGATGGCGCGGCGTCGCGCAGCCGCGGCGCCCGGCGGTCCCCCAATCCGGGGACTCGACCGCCCAACCGGCCCGCTCCGACGATGAGACGGTCCACGCGGGACGGTCGCCCGGCCGCGATCCACGCGATCACCGGCTCCGCGTCGCCGTCATCGCCGCGTCGGCCCGCGCCGCTGTCCGGCCGCCGACGCGATTGCCAGCCGCGGTGCCGCGGCGTCGAAGGGAGTCCCATGGGACATCGGAGGGTCCTGGTCACCGGAGGCCAGGGGTATGTGGGATCGGTCCTCACCGCGCTGCTCGCCTGCGCGGGCAGCCAGGTCGTCGTCGTGGACAACGGGATGGTTCCCGGCGCCCAGCTCGACGCGCCGGGCGTGAGCTACCTGACGGGTGACGTGCGGGACGTGGGCCCCTGGGAGGACGCGCTGGACCGGGTCGACGCCGTGGTGCACCTGGCCGCGGTCGTCGGCGACCCCGCGTGCGGGGTCGATCCGCAGCTCGCGCTGCAGACCAACTACCTGGGCACCATCAACGTGGCCGAGGCGTGCCGGCGGCACGGCGTACGGCGCATGGTCTTCGCCTCCACGTGCAGCAACTACGGACTGGCCGACGACGACCGGGAGCTGGACATCTGGTCACCGCTCAACCCCCAGTCCGGGTACGCCGAGAGCAAGATCCTCGCCGAGCACTACCTGCTCTCCTCGCAGGCCAGCGACTTCACCCCGTACATCCTGCGGTTCGCCACCCTGCACGGGCTGTCCCCGCGGATGCGGTTCGACCTGGCGGTCAACGTGATGACCGCCCAGGCGGTCCAGGAGGGGCGCGTGGTGGTGCACGGGGGCCGCCAGTGGCGGCCGTTCCTGCACGTGCGTGACGCGGCGCGGGCCGTGCAGCGGACGCTGGCCGCCGACCTCGGCCCGGGGGCGAGAATCTACAACTGCGGCTCCAGCCCAGAGAACTACCGGCTGGACACGGTCGCCGCAATCATCGCCCGGGAGGTGCCGGGCACCGCCGTGTCGGTCCGCCCCGACGCCGCGGACCACCGCAACTACCGGGTGAACTTCGACCGGCTCGCGCGGGACCTGTCCTTCGCGCCGGAACACCGGCTGGCCGGCAGCGTCCGCGAGCTGGTGGCCGCGCTGCGGCGCGGCGACTTCCCCGACTTCCGGGACACCCGGCACAGCAACGTGCTGATCGCGCGGGAGTTCGCCGCACGCCACCGGACGCTGGTGTGAGCGCCGTGGCCGACACCGCCCCACCGCCCGCAGCCATTGAGAGGAGCACCATGAGGAGCACACCCGCCGCCCTCGGCGGCCCGCCCGCCTTCGCCGAGCCGGTCGCGCTGACCCGGCCCACCGTGCCCCCGCCCGACGCCGTCGCCGACGACATCGGGGCGGTGCTGGAGTCCGGCATGCTGACCAACGGCCGGCACGTCGCCGCGTTCGAGTCGGCGGTCGCCGCCTACCTCGGGGTGCCGCACGTGGTCGCGGTCAGCAACTGCACCACCGGGCTGGTCCTGCTGCTGCGCTGCCTGGGCGTGCGCGGCAGCGTGGTGCTGCCCAGCTTCACGTTCATGGCCACCGGGCACGCGGCGGACTGGAACGGCCTGGACATCCGCTTCGCGGACTCCGCGCCGCGCACCTGCACGGTGGACCCGGCCTCGGTGCGCGCCGGCATGGACGCCGACTGCGGCGCGGTCATGGCGGTGCACACGTTCGGTGCGCCGTGCGCCGTCGACGAGCTCCAGGGCCTCTGCGACCGGTCCGGGGTACCGCTCGTGGTGGACGCGGCGCACGGGTTCGGCGCGGGCTACCCCGACGGCACGATGGTGGGCGGCAAGGCGACGGCCGAGGTGTTCAGCCTCAGCCCGACGAAGACCCTCTCCACCGGCGAGGGCGGCCTGATCGCGACGCGGGACGCGGACCTGGCCGCCGAGCTGCGGGTGGCCCGCGAGTACGGCAACCCCGGGACCTACGACAGCCGGTTCATCGGCCTGAACGGGCGGATGACCGAGCTCTCCGGGCTGCTCGGGCACGCTGCGCTGGCCCGCTTCCCGGAGTGGCTGGAGCGCCGGCGGCGCCTGGCCGAGAGCTACGTCAGCCACCTGGCCGGGTTGCCCGGCATCTCCTTCCAGGAGGTGCCGGCCGGTGCGCGCAGCTCCTACAAGGATTTCACGGTGGCCGTGGACCCGGCCGGGTTCGGGCTGACCCGGGACCAGCTCGCCGAGTGCCTGCGCCGGGAGAACGTCAGCACCAGGTCGTACTTCTCGCCGCCGCTGCACAGGCAGACGGCGTACCGGCGGTTCCGGCCCACCGTGCCGCTCACCGGCACCGACACGCTGGCCGAACGGAGGCTGACCCTGCCGCTCTACTCGCATATGCCCGCCGACGTGGTGGAGCGGATCTGCGCGGTCGTCCACACCCTCCACCGCCACCGGGAGGAGCTGGCCGCGCGGCTGGTGGCCGGACCCGGTGCGGCGGCCGGATCACGTGCGGCGGCGGGGCCGGGTGCGGCGGCCG
>DATMJT010000499.1:0-11869 GCA_035553735.1 Pilimelia sp. | reverse complement strand
GGCGGCCGCCCCGGCGGCGGCGGGCCCCGGCGGATTCCGCACCGAGGCGGCGGCCAGGTCCGCGAGCTCCTGGCGCAGCGCGCCTTCGGCGGTCCGGGCGGCCAGTCCGCCGAACATCACCTCCAGCACCCGCCCGGCGGGTCCGCTCGGGGTCCCCTCCTGCTCGACGGTGACCGTCGTGCCGCCGGCGTGCCGGCCGGAGTCGATCGACTGGAAGCGGTAGGTGGTGCGGTAGTCCGCGCCGATGCCCGGTGACGTCACCACGAAGCACTCCCGGGGTCGGCACTCCCGCACCCGGAACTCCTCGGTGACCCGGGTGCCGTCCACCATCGCCCGGGTCTCACGCCAGGTCGTGCCGGCGACGAAGGGGCCCGCGGTGAGGATCTCCACCCGGTCCACGTCGGACAGGCAGCGCACCCGCACGGACAGGTCGGTGAACGCCCGCCACACGTCGTCCAGGGGCGCCTCCACCACCTGGGTCACCGTCACCGTCGACATCGCCGAACCTTCGCTCGCTGGCTTCCCGATCCGCCCCCGTTCAGCCAACACCGTACGCGGAAAATGCGCCACCGCGAAGGAAAAGTTTGCCGACCGCAACCAGCCGGTGACGTACAGCGAAAAACCGGTCGACCCGAACCCTGGGCCGCGGCGCTCAACCGGCCCCGAGCCGCAGTCCGCCCGCAGCCGGCGGCCCGCTCAGGTGGCCGGCAGCAGCCGGCCGCTGACCTCACCGAGCGCCAGCACCCTGCCGTCCCGGGCCGGGGCCGTGGCCGACAGCGTGACGGTGTCGCCGTCGGCCAGGAACGTGCGGGTCTGCCCGTCACCCAGTGTGACCGGCTCCGCGCCGCCCCACGTCAGCTCCAGGAACGACCCGACCTGGTCCCGCCGCGGGCCGGAGACCGTACCGGAGGCGAACAGGTCGCCGGTGCGCAGCGACGCGCCGTTCACGGTGAGATGGGCCAGCTGCTGGGCGGGCGTCCAGTACATGGAGGCGAACGGTGGCCGGGCCACCACCGCGCCGTTCCACCTCACCTCGATCGACAGGTCGAGCCCCAGGTGCGCACTGGCCCGCAGGTAGTCCTGCACGGGCGGGTCCTGCGGCGGCGCGGGCACCCACGCCCCGTCGAGCGCCTCCAGCGGCGTGACCCAGGCCGCGACCGACGTGGCGAACGACTTGCCGAGGAAGGGACCCAGCGGCTGGTACTCCCACGCCTGGATGTCACGCGCCGACCAGTCGTTGACCAGCACCACGCCGAAGACGTGGTCGGCGAACCGGTCCACGGGCACCGCGGTGCCCAGCGACGTCGGCACGCCGACGACGAAGCCCACCTCGGCCTCAATGTCCAGCCGCACGGACGGCCCGAACACCGGGGCGTCGGCGTCGGGCGGCTTGCGCTGCCCCTTCGGGCGCACGATGTCGGTGCCGGACACGACCACCGTGCCGGCGCGCCCGTGGTAGCCGATCGGCAGGTGTTTCCAGTTGGGCAGTAGGGGCGGCTGGCCCGGCCGGAAGATCTGCCCGACGTTGGCGGCGTGGTGCTCGGAGGAGTAGAAGTCGACGTAGTCCGCCACCTCGAACGGCAGCAGCAGCTCCACCTGCGACAGCGGCACGAGCAGCCGGGACACCGCGTCGCGGTGCGCCGGGTCGGTCAGCAGCTCGGTGACCCGGGCCCGCACCGAGGTCCACTGTGGGCGCCCGAGCGCGAGGAAGGCGTTCAGGCTCGGGCGGCGCAGGGCGCCGTCGGCCGGCACCAGCCCGGCCGCCTCCGCACCGTCGAGGTCCAGCACCGCGTCGCCGATCCGTACGCCGATGCGCGGCGGCCGACCGCCGTGCCGGAACACCCCGTACGGCAGATGGTGCACGCCGTAAGGCCCGTCCAGCTGCACTGCACCCATGACTCGCTCGCTCCGCTCGCTCATGCGCCCGCCTCCGTCACCAGGTCCAGCCGCATCAGGTCGGTCAGCGGCTCCACCACACTGCACGACCCGTAGCCGACCCACAGCGGCCGGGGTTGGTCCAGCCGCGCCGCCGCGGCCGACACCAACGGCCCGGGGTCGGTGGCGGCGAGCCGGTCGGCGACCTCGGTCACCTCGGCGCCCTCCGCCGCCGCCGCGGCAGCGACCAGCACGTTGAGGAACCCGTGATGCGGGAATCCGGTCTCCGGGTCGGTGTGCCGCAGCGCGTGGTGCAGCCCGGCGGTGAGCTTGAACGGCAGTTGCCGGTCCCGGCACGCGCAGATCACCGCAGCCAGCTCCACCGGGGTGGGGAACAGCTCCGCGGCCAGGCCGCCGGTGCGGAACTTCGGGGCCAGGGGCAGCCCCTCCGCGCGGGCCCGGGCCACCGTGTCCAGTGCACCCAGCAGGCCCCAGCTCAGCGGGATCTCGGCGTACCCGAGCAGCTGCGGCCGGTCGCGCAGCAGCGCGACCAGTCGGCGCAGGCCGGGCTGGGGATCCTCCCCCCGCTTGGCCACCGCCACCTCGACCTGCCGGACCACCAGGCGGTGGTCGGCCCCCGCGAGGCCGTCGGGCAGCCCGTCCAGGCCGGTGTCGCCGATGGCCCCGACGGCGAGCCGCTCGTCCGGCCCCAGCAGCCGCGCCGCCGCCGGGAAGGCGGAGACCGGTACGAGCAGGGGCCCAACCAGGCCCCGGTACCAGGCGGTGCGGTGCGCCCGGTGGGCGGCCACGGCATCCGGCAGCGGTGCGCTACCGGGCGGGAACACGGCGGCGTCGTCGACCAGGCCGGTCAACAACGGCGGGATCGGGGTGGCGCTGCGCTCCGTTGACACGAACTAGAACCTAGTAGACGCTACAAGGAGCGGACAATGGTGTCCGATAACCGGACGCCACCGGTCGGCGGGCGCTCGGCGACCCACCCGGGACACGCCCGCACAGCCCCCCGGTGAACGGGACGAACGGAGGTCAGTCATGCCGTACTACCGCAGCGTCGGTGACGTCCCCCGCAAGCGGCACACGCAGTTCCGCCGGCCCGACGGCGCCCTCTACAGCGAGGAGCTGATGGGCCAGGAGGGCTTCTCCTCCGACTCGTCGCTGCTCTACCACCGGCACCCGCCCACCGCGATCCTGGCCGCCGAGGAGTTCGACGCGCCCACCTGGTCGCGGCTGCCCAACCGGCCGCTCAAGCCGCGCCACCTGCGCACCCACAAGCTGGGGGGCGGCAGCGCCGACGCGGTGCTCGGCCGGCAGCACCTGCTAGCCAACGACGACGTGCGGATCTCGTACGTGGCGGCCGACCGCGTCTCGCCGCTCTACCGCAACGCCGTCGGGGACGAGTGCCTCTACCTGGAGTCCGGCTCCGCCACCATCCGCTCGCCGTTCGGCGAGCTGGCCGCGGGTGCCGGTGACTACGTGATCATCCCGACCTCGGTGGTCTACCAGGTGGTGCCGACCGGCGACGAGCCGGTGCGCATGCTGGTCGTCGAGGCCAGCGGGCACATCGGCCCGCCCAAGCGCTACCTGTCGGTCCGGGGGCAGTTCCTGGAGCACTCCCCCTACTGCGAGCGGGACATCCGGGGCCCGTCGGCGCCGCTGCTGGTCGACGACACCGAGGTGGAGGTGCTGGTGCAGCACCGCCGGGGCTGGACCCGGCACGTGTACGCGTACCACCCGTTCGACGTGGTGGGCTGGGACGGTCACCTCTACCCGTGGGCGTTCTCGATCCACGACTTCGAGCCGCTCACCGGCCGGGTGCACCAGCCGCCGCCGGTACACCAGACGTTCCAGGGGCCCAACTTCGTGATCTGTTCGTTCGTGCCCCGCAAGGTGGACTACCACCCCCTGGCCATCCCGGTGCCGTACAACCACCACAACGTCGACTCCGACGAGGTGCTGTTCTACACCGGAGGCAACTACGAGGCCCGGCGCGGCTCCGGCATCGAGCAGGGATCGATCTCGCTGCACCCCTCCGGTTTCACCCACGGCCCGCAGCCCGGGGCGGCGGAGCGGTCCATCGGCGCGGACTTCTTCGACGAGCTGGCCGTGATGGTCGACACGTTCCGGCCGCTGGACCTGTGCGAGCCGGCGCTGGCCTGCGAGGACTCCGCCTACGCCTGGACGTGGGCCAAGCTGCCGCCGGCCTGAGCGGGACCGGCCCCGGCGCTCCGGAAACCGAGCCGCCGGCCGGGCCACCGACGTCGGGCTACCGGCGGTCGGCCAGGAAGTTGGCGAGCAGTGCGACCGAACCGGCCAGCACGGCCAGGACCAGCGGCACCGGCGTGCCGATCACGGCGTAGAGCAGCAGCAGCGGCGGGCTCGCCGCGGTGCCCCAGGTGGCCGCGGCGAGCCACCGGTCCCCGCGGACCAGGGCGCCCAGCACCGGGCCGGACTGTCCGCGGCGCAGCCGGGCCAGGAACAGCCCGCCGGCCAGCCCGCCGCCGAGCGCGAGCAGCACGGCGAGGACCCGGGACGCGCCCCCGCCGCCGCCCGCGGCGCAGGCCACCAGCACCGGGGCGAGCAGCGCGTACCCGGCCGCGAACACCAGCACCCGGTACAGCCCGGCGCCCACGGCGCGCCCGCCTCCGGGGTCGCCCGGCCGCATCGCCGCCGCGTCGGTCAGGTGCTCCAGCGCCTCGGCGTACCGACGCTGCTCCAGCCGCAGCACGCCGATGTTGTGCCGCGCCTGGGCGAGGTTGGGATCCAGCCGCAGCGCCTCCCGGAACGCCTGCTCCGCGATGTCGCGCAGCTCCAGGCGCAGCGCGACGATGCCGAGCACCAGGTGCGCCTGGCTGTCCTGCGGGGCGAGCTGCACGGCGCGCCAGGCGGCGTCGAGGGCCGGCTGTCCGTTGCGTGACTCGGCCAGGATGGCCGCGCCGAGGCGCAGCGCCCCGGCGTCGTTGGGCTCCCGGCGCACGATCTCGTCGGCCAGCTCGGCCGCCTCCCGGAACCGGCGCAGGTCGGCCAGGGCCATTGCCCGTACGCCCAGCGCCGGCACCGCCCCGCCGGTGGCCGCGACGGCTGCATCGGCGGCGACCAGCGCGGCGTCCGGCCGCTCCGCGGCGAGCTGCACCTGGGCGAGTAGGACCAGCGCCGCCCCGTCCTGCGGGTGGGCGGCCAGGGCGGCGGTCAGCTCGGCGGCCGCCTCGTCATAGCGGCCGAGGTCGGCGAGCAGGTGCGCGCGGCGCACGTGCTGGTCGGGCGTGGCCTGGTCGGGGACGTCGCTGGACACCCGACGAGCTTAGGCCGACCACGGCGCCGGCAGCATCCGCCGGCCGGCACCACCCACCGCCGGCCGACCACGCCGCCGCCGGCCGCCCGGGGTCAACGGCTGACCAGCCGCTCCGGGGTGAGCCGGCAGACCACGCGCACGGTGCCGGGCGGCTCCTCCGGATACGGCTGTCCCCGGTACTTGACGCTCAGCTCGTCGATCAGCTCCCGGCCGCCCCGGTCGGTCATCGTGACCCGGCCCCGCGCCTCCACGTAGCGGTACGGGTCGGTGGGGTCGAAGGCGAGCACCGAGACGCGCGGGTCCCGCTCCATGTTGCGGGCCTTCTGCCGCCCCCGGACGGTGGAGAAGAGGATGTCGTCGCCGTCCCGTTTCACCCACAACACGCTCGACTGCGGCGAGCCGTCGGGATTGACGGTGCTGACGGTCACGAAGGTCTGGTCGTCGAACAGGCGCCTGGCCAGCTCGGACAGTGGCGTACCCATGGCTCTAGCCTGCCGCATCCGGGACGTTCCCGCCGGGCGGTGGCGCCGCCGCATGGCGCGGGTACACCAGGGCCACGGCGATGCCCGCCAGGCCCTCGCCGCGCCCGGTCAGCCCCAGCCCGTCGGTGGTGGTGCCGGAGACGCTGACGGGAGCGCCGATCGCCGCCGACAGGACAGCCTGGGCCTCCTCGCGGCGGGGTCCGATCCGGGGCCGGACGCCGACCACCTGGACGGCGACGTTGCCGATCTCGAAGCCCGCGGCGCGCACCCGGCGGGCGGTCTCGGCCAGCAGGGCCACGCCCGAGCTGCCCGCCCACTCGGGCCGGTCGCTGCCGTAGTTCGCGCCGAGGTCGCCGAGACCGGCCGCGGAGAGCAGCGCGTCGCAGGCGGCGTGGGCGGCCACGTCCCCGTCGGAGTGCCCGGCCAGCCCGGCCTCGCCGGGCCAACGCAGACCGGCCACCCAACACTCCCGGCCGGCGGCGAAGGCATGCACGTCGGTGCCGATCCCGGTGCGCGGAACGATCACCCGGGCAGCCTAACGGGGCCTGGCACAGACGACGACCGCGACGTCACCGCGTGGCCTGGGCTACGCGGTCACGTCGCGGTCGGCGACGGATCCGTCAGTCGGCGCGAACCGGCCGACTCAGGCCTCGGTGAGGACCTTGTCGAGCAGCATCTCCGCCTCGTCCTTGGTGCTCTTCTCGGCGAGCGCCACCTCGCCGACGAGGATGTCCCGAGCCTTGGCCAGCATGCGCTTCTCGCCGGCCGACAGGCCGCGCTCCCGCTCCCGACGCCACAGGTCGCGCACGACCTCGGCCACCTTCAGCGGATTGCCGGAGGCCAGCTTCTCGAGGTTGGCCTTGTAACGCCGCGACCAGTTGGTCGGCTCTTCGGTATGGGGGGCACGGAGAACGTCAAAGACCTTTGTCAGACCCTCCTCGCCGACCACCTCACGCACGCCGACGATCTCGGCGTTCTCGGCGGGCACCCGCACCGTCAGGTCACCCTGGGCGACCCTGAGGACGAGATAGAGCTTCTCCTCGCCCTTGACGACCCGGGTCTCGATTGCCTCGATGAGTGCGGCCCCGTGGTGGGGGTAGACAACGGTCTCGCCGACACTGAAAACCATAGGTTCGAAACCCCTTTCGCTGTGTCTAGGGTAACACGCTCCGGCACCGATGTCCCAGCCCGGTCCAGGCCGAAAGAGCAGCTCAGGACGGGTGTGAAACGCGTTGCTCCAGCTTGACAGTCAGGACTCGACTACTTTGCGCTACCAATGCGCGGCAATGGCCCGGCGCGACGGCGGCCGGGAATGTCGGATGGTGCACCTCGCGCCAGATTCCGGCGGTGCGGGTGGCGCACGGCCGATCTGGCGCCGGCCCGGAGATTGCGCAAACCTGGAGTACGGCCCCACGCCACCCGCGGGCGCCGCACCAGAGGGAGTCGCCATGGGCACGCTGGGCGGAAGCGACAGCGGCAACTGGCCGCCCGACGGGGGTCATGGGCCGGACACCCCGGCCGGCTGGGGCCCGCTGGTCGTCCCCGACGACCCGCGCGCGCTGGCGGCGGAGGCCGCCGAGGTCCGCCGCGAGCTGCGGGCGCGCGCCCGCCGGCGGCGCTGGCGGCAGCGGCTGCGCCGGCTGACCGGCGGCCCGGAGCACGCGTCGGTGCGCGGCGCGCTGGTGCCCGTGCTGGGTGCGCCGCTGGTGGCGCTGGCCAGCCTGGCGGTGCTTACCTGGCCGGTCACCGCCGTCCAGCCCGGCCGCGACGACCCGCGGGGCACCGGCACCGCGGCGCACGGCACGACCCGCCACGCCGTGCCGCGGACCCTGCCGGCCCTGGACCTGATCGACGGCGAGGGCCGGGCCGTGCCGCTGCGGGGGCTGCTGCCGGCGGTCATCCTCGTGGTCGAGCGGTGCGCCTGTCCGCACGTGGTGGCGACCACCGCGGCGGCGGCGCCGGCCGAGGTCTCCGTCGTGGTCGTCGCCCGCCGGACGCCCACCCTCCGGCTGCCGGAGCCGCACCACAGCCGGGTGCGGATGCTGGCCGACCCCGCGGGCGAGCTCAGCGTCTCCCTCGGCCTGGATCCGCCGGTGGGCCACACCGCGGCGGTGCTCGTCGACCGCGGCTCGGCGCTGACCCGGGTGGTCCCGGCCGCCACGGGGGTCGCGCCGTACGTCGCGGACCTGGCCCGGCTGCCCGCCCGCCCCTGACCGGCCGCGTGGGCGCCGCTCCGGGCACCGCTCGCCGGACGGACCGGCCCCGCTCAGCCCGCCGACCTGACCGGCCGCGTGGGCGCCGCTCCGGGCACCGCTCGCGGGGCGGACCGGCCCCGCTCAGGCGGCGGCCAGCAGCGCCGCGTACAGCGTCAGGCCGGGGCCGAAGGCCACCAGCACGACGTGGGCCGGCGGATCCGGCCTGCGGCGCAGCTCCTCCAGGATCAGCAGCACGGTCGGCGAGGAGCAGTTGCCGAACCGGGCCAGCACGTCCCGCGACGGCTCCAGCTGTCCCGGGTCCAGACCCAGCTCCCGCTGCACCACGGTCAGGATCCGCGGCCCACCCGGGTGCACCGCCCAACCGTCCACCTGCGACCGGGTCAACCCGTGCCGGACCAGCAGGCCGTCGAGGAGCCCACCGACGTGCCGGGCGAGCACGTCCGGCACCCGGGGCGACAGCCCCATCCGGAACCCCAGATCGGTCACGTCCCAGGTCATGTGGTCGGCCGTCGAGGTGTCCGTCACCGCGACCACGTCCCGCACCACGTAGCCGGTGCCGGGGGGCGGCCCGGCGCCGGAGGGCAGCAGCACGGCCGCCGCCGCGGCGTCGGAGAACAGCGCGTGGGCGACGATCTGCTGGGCGTCCGCGGTGGACGGCTGGGCGTGCAGGCTCGTCAGTTCCGCGCACAGCAGCAGCCCGGGGCGCCCCCGGGCGGCCACGAAGTCGCTCACCGCCCCCAGGCCCGGCAGCGCCGCGTAGCAGCCCATGTGCCCGACGAACAGCCGCTGCGTGTCGGGCGCCATGCCCAGGTCGCGGGCCAGCAGGATGTCCAGGCCGGGCGTGACGTAGCCGGTGCACGAGCACACCGCGAACAGGCCGATCTCGGCGGCGCTCAGCCCGGCCGCGCTCAGCGCCCGGCCGACCGCCTCCTTGCCCAGCGGCACCGCCTCGGTCAGGTAGCGGCGCATCCGCCGCTCCGTGGACCAGGCGGACACGTCCTCCAGCAGCGGGTTCACCGCGGCCTGCCGGCGCCGTACGCCGGAGTTGGCGAAGATGCGCCGGGCCAGCGCCTGGGCCGGACCGGCGTAGTGCCGGGCGAAGAACCCGTCCCACAGCTCGTCCTGACCCACCCCGGGCGGGAGCGCCACGCCGATCCCGGCGACCACCGGCCGGCCGGGGCTCACCACCGCGGCGCCGATCCGTCGTGGTCCGGGTCGCCGCCCAGGGCCGCCACGCCCAGCCAGTCGGCGCACACGTCCGAGGTGGCCGGGTGCAGCGCGCCGCAGCGGGCGTCGCGGTAGAGCCGTTCCAGCGGGTGGCCGCGTCGGGTGGCCGACGTGCCGGCGGCCTCCAGCATCGACGCCGCCACCTCCGCGGCCGTGCCGCCGGCCAGCAGCTTCGCCCGCCACACCCAGCGCCGCGTCTCCTGCGCCCCGGGGTCGGCGTCCACCAGCCGGGCCGCCTCCCGCACCGCGAGCCAGGCCGCGCAGACCGCCGCGTCGGCCCGGCCGACGCGCGCGCGCACCGCCGGCAGTCCGGCCAGCCCGCGGTCGGTCACGTGCTGCACCGCGGCGTCCACGGCGGCCCGGGCCACGCCGACGTAGACGGCCGCGTAGCTGGCCACCATCCAGTGCGGGGCGAGCTGGGCGACCACCAGCGCCAGCCCCTCCACGCCGCCGAGCAGCGACTCGGCCGGCACCTCGGTGTCCAGGTGCAGGTCGTGCGAGGAGGTGGCCCGCATGCCGAGGGAGTCCCAGCTGGGCTCGACGCGCAGCCCCGGCGCGGAGGCGGGCACCAGGAACTGCGACACCAGCGACGGGTCGGCCCGGCTGCGCGCCGCGACCAGGTAGGCATCCGCGTGGCCGGCGCCGGAGACGAAGGTCTTGGCGCCGCGGATCCGGTACCCGCCGGGGGCCGGCTCGTACTCGGTCGACAGCCGGGACAGCCGGGAGCCGGCGCCGCGCTCGCTCATCGCCACGGCGTACCAGGACCCGGCCGCGGCGGCGGCCAGGAAGTCGTCGCGGGCGCGCAGCGCCTTGTCCGGGATGCCGAGCGCCTCCGCCAGATCCTCGGTCACGGCCGCCAGGGCGCCGGTCACCGACGAGTGCATGTTGAACACCAGCGCCGTCGCGCCGTTGCCGCGGGCCAGCTCGTACGCGACCTCGGCGTAGTCGGCGAAGCCCGCGCCGGCACCGCCCAGCGCCGCGGGCACCATCAGCCCGAACAGCCCGGCCGCGCGCAGGTCGGCGAAGTCCTCCACCGGGAACGCCCCGGCGGTGTCGTACCCCCCGGCCCGGGCGGCGAGCCGGGGCGCGAGGCGACGGGCGGCCGCCACCGGGTCCGCCGTGGTGGGTCGGCGCGCCGCCGGGGCGTCCGTCATGGGTGTCCTCCCGCGCTCGGTGACCGTCCGTCGTGCTTGACCCCGCGTCCCTGGTAGAGCACCGCGGTGGTCCAGGTCGGCCGGATGCGGGCCGCACCCCGGCGCAGCACCAGCCAGCGCAGCGTCCCCCACACCGTCGGGCGTACCCCCCGCACCGCCAACGCAACCCCGTGCCGGGTGCACAACCGGGTGAGCCGGGCCGGGTCCACGAACAGCGCCGGGTCGTGCAGGCCGCGCGGCACCCCGGGCACCCGCTCGGCCACCGTCACGGCCAGCCAGCGGCCCAGCGCCGTGGCGTTGAGGGTGTCCAGGACCAGCAGGCCGCCCGGGCGCAGCACCCGGCACAGCTGCGCGACGGTGGCGTCGAGGTCCGGGACGTGCTCCAGCAGCTCCCCGGCGACCACCACGTCGGCGCAGCCGGTGGCCAGGGGCAGGGCCGCCGCGTCGCCCCGCACCGGCGTCACCCCGTGCGCGGCCGCCCGCTCCAGGGCCGACCGGACGAGATCCACGCCGAGGTGGCGGTAGCCCTTGCCGGCGACGTGCGGGGCCAGCAGGCCGCCGCCGCAGCCGACGTCCACGAGCAGCGCGCCGGGGCGCGCGGCGGGCGGCACCAGCCGGCCCCGGGCCTGGGCCAGCCAGTGCAGGACGGCGAACGGCCCCTCGGGCCGCCACCACTGGGCGGCCAGGTCGTCGTACTGGCCGGGGTGGTTGCGCGGATACCGGCCGGCGCCGGGCGCCACCCCGTCGGCGCGCGAGCGGCGACCGGCCGGCGGGGTGCCCATGCCGTCGAGCGTGACACGACTCGCCGGCGCGGGCCAGCCGGGCGGAGCGCCGCGGGTACCGCGTCCGGGGCGCAGCCGCTAGCGTGCCAGGATGCGCCACGTCGCCTGGGCGCTGGTTCGCGCCAGCCACCCCGAGCCGGCCGTCGCCGTCACCGCCGTCGCCGCGCTGCTCGCCCTCGGGTCCGGTCGCTCGGCCGGCGGCGTCGCCGCCGTCGCCGCCGCGGTGCTGAGCAGCCAGCTGGCGGTGGGCTGGGTCAACGACTGGCTCGACGCCGGGCGCGACGCGGCCGTGGGGCGCATCGACAAGCCGGCCGCCACCGGCGCGGTCAGCCCGCGCACCGTCGGCCTGGCCGGGCTGGCCGCGGCGCTGGCGACCGTCCCGCTGGCCTGGCTGTCCGGCCCGGCCGCGACCGCGGCCGCGCTGGTGGGCCTGGTGAGCGCCCTGCTCTACGACTGGCCGCTGAAGTTCACCCCGCTGTCGGTGCTGCCCTACGCCGTCTCCTTCGCCGCGCTGCCGGCGTTCGTGCTGCTCGGCCGCCCCGGGCCCGTGCCGGGCTGGCTGGTGGCCGCCGGCGGCCTGCTCGGCGCGGGCGCGCACTTCGCCAACGCGCTGCCGGACCTCGCCGACGACGCCCGCACCGGGGTGCGCGGGCTGCCCCAGCGGCTCGGCGTCCACGGCTCCGCGGCCGCCGGTGCCGCCCTGCTGCTGGCGGCCACGTTCACCCTGGTGTTCGGGCCGCCGGGACCGCCGGCCTGGTGGGGATACGCGGCGCTGGCCGCCGTCGGCGCGGTGCTGCCGGCCGGCTGGTACGCCGGCCGGCAGCAC
>DATMJT010000498.1:0-13231 GCA_035553735.1 Pilimelia sp. | reverse complement strand
GTCATCGACCGCTTCAGCGCCGCGCTCGCCGCCGACCGGAGCTGGCGGTGACCGAGTACGCCCACCCCGTCGCCGCGGCCATCGCCCTGGTCGGCCTGCTCCTCAAGCTCCGGGACCTGCGCCGCGACCCCGGCAACCCGGCCCTGCGGGCGATCTGCCTCGTCCTGGGCAGCCTCGCCGGAGCGGTGCTGGTCGGCTGGGCACCGCTCTACGTCGGTCTCGACACGCTCGTCGGCGTGCCGAACCTGGCGAAGCTGCTCGAGCACGGCCTGGCGCTCACCGCCGCCGCCGCCGTCCAGGTCCTCTACCTGCACCTCGGCGACCCGGCCACCGCGTCGCGGCGCGCCCGGGTCCGGTGGCTGGTCCTCAGCGCGGTCCTCGCGGTCATGGTGGTGATGTTCTGGCGGGCGGACCTCGACGTCGAAACGCCGCACGGCTTCACCGACAGCTACGCCGACGACCCGCACATCGTCCCGTACATGTTGGTCTACCTGTCGTACCTCGCCCTGGCGATGGCCGACATCTTCCGCACCTCCACCCGCTACGCCCGGCACGCCCCGGGCCGGCTCCTGCGGGTCGGCATCCGGCTGCTGGCCATCGGGAGCGTGATCGGGCTGGCCTACGTGGCCCACAAGGCCGGCTTCATCGTCGCCCGCCGCGTGGACGCCGACCCCCCGTGGCGCGAGTCGTCCGGCTCCCGGCTGCTCATCGTGGCCGGCATCGCCTTCGTCACCAGCGGGCTGGTCCTGCCGTCCGCCGGCGCGGCGGCCCGGGACCTGGCCCGGTGGCCGCGCCGCCATCGGCTGCACCGGCGGCTGCACCCGCTGTGGCGGGTGGTGACCGAGGCCGTCCCGGAGGTGGTCCTCTACCGGCCCGACGACCCCAGCCGCGACCGCCTGCTGCTGCGCGGCCTGCGGCACGCCCTGTACCGGCGGGTGATCGAGATCCACGACGGCATGCTGCGCCTGCGGCCCTACGCCGATCCCGCCGACATCGCCGCCGCCCGGTCCGCCGCCCGGACGGCCGGGCTCGACGAGGGGCGGGTCCAGGCGGTGGCGGACGCGGCGGCGATCGCCTCCGCGATCCGCCGGCGGCCCACCCACCCCGCCGTCGCCGCGGCGGACCCCGAGGCGGACGACCAGGACGCGGACTCGGCCAATCCGGAGTCGGCGGCCCGGCGCCTCGTCGCCGTCGCCGAGGCGTTCCGCGACTCGCCCATCGTGGCCGGCGTGCGTCGCGGCGCGGTGGACGCGGCCCGTCCCGACTACGCGGCGCCGTGACGACGGCCGCGACCGGCCCGCCCGCCGGCCGGACCGGCGGCACCACCAGGCTGCGCATCGCCCGGCTCGTCACGGACGTCGCCTCCCCGGCCGTGCTCGTCGCCGGGCTGCTCTTCGCGATCGCCTGGCACGCCGCCCCGACCGCCGGCCAGGCGCTGGCCGTGGGGCTGGTCGCCGCGGCGGCGGCGAGCTTCGTGCCGATCGGCTACATCGTGCGGGGGGTACGCCGCGGCCGGTGGACGGACCGGCACGTGACGGTCCGCGAGCAGCGCAGGCTCCCCCTGTTGGTCTGCCTCGCCTCCACGCTGGCGGGCACCGTCGTCCTCTACGCCGCCGGGGCGCCCCGCCCGGTGGTGGCCCTCATCGCCTCGATGGTCGCCGCACTGGCCGTGACCTGGCCGATCACGATGCTGGCGCGCTGGAAGGTGTCCGTGCACGCGCTGGTCGCCGCCGGCACGGTGGCCGCGCTGGGCGTGGTGTTCGGCGGCCCGGCGGCGCTGGCCCTGTGCCCGGTGGCCGTGGCGGTGTGCTGGTCGCGGATCGCGCTCAACGACCACACGGTCGGCCAGGTGCTCGTCGGCGCGCTCATCGGCGCGGCGGCCGCGGGCCTGCTCTTCCCCGGCCTCGCGTAGCGCCGCGCTGGGCCAGAATGGGGCCCGTGCTGCGGGTGCTGAACCTCGTGTCGTTCGGACTGCTGGCCGGGGGACCGGTGCTCGGCGTCGCCACCGTGGCCCTGGCCGTCACGCTCGCCGCGCGGGGCGCCTGGGGACCGGCCGCGGTCACGGCGCCGAGCGGCCTCGTGCTCGGCCTGCTGCTGCACTTCCTCGGGCTGGGCGGGTTGTTCACCGAGCACACCGGCTCGCGGGGCCGGCGGCGGCTGCGCGCCGCCGGGGTGCGGCCCGCGCTGACGCCGGGGCTCGCCGCCGCGCTGGGCACCGGCGTCACCATGACCGCCGGCGCGTTGACCGTTGCCGTCGCCGGCACGGTGCGCGCGTTCGCGCTCGGCGTGGCGGCTGAACCCTGGGCCGCCGCCTGGACCGTGCTGGGCATTCTCGGCGGGGCGGCCGTGCTGTTCGCCGTCGGGCTCTGCGTGTGCAGCCACGTCAGCGAAGCGCTGGACGAACGCGCGACGCAGGCGGAGCAGGCGCCCGGGCGGCCGTGACCCGGCGTTTGAGCCGGTGATCTGCCAGCTGTCGGGCGAGCTGGTGCGCCTGCCCGCGGATCTCCGGCACGGCGGTGGTCTCCCAGAGGCCGCCGCGCCGCAGCGCGCCGATGGTCCACCTGCGCAGGCGGCGGGCGTCCAGGGTGGAGAACAGGTAGCGCCGATCACCGCGGTCACCGGCCGGGCTCGCCGCCCCGTCGCGGCGGCGCTCAGGGCGCCGCCGCGAGGGCGACGGCGCCGGCCGCCCGGCGAGGGGCCGGGGCGGCGGCGGTGACCGCGTGCGGCGCCGCACGGACGCGGACCTGGGCGCCCCGGTCGAGACCCGCGGCGAGGAACTGGTTGCGGGCCAGCGTCACGGTGACGACCTGCCCCTCGACGGTCGTCACCTCCAGCCTGACCTCGAAGCCGATGCGGGTGATCCGGGTGATCCGTCCCGCGACACCGTCGCCGGCGGCGCCCTCGGCGTGGATCTGCAGGTCGTGTGGGCGCACCAGCCGGTCGCCGAGCTGGGTGACCGGGCCGAGGAAGCGCATGACGAAGTCGTTGGCCGGGCGGTCGTACAGGTCGTCGGGCGAACCGATCTGCTCCACCCGGCCCTCGTTGACCACGACGATCTCGTCGGCGACCTCCAGGGCCTCCTCCTGGTCGTGGGTGACGAAGACGGTGGTGACGTGCACCTCGTCGTGCAGACGGCGCAGCCAGTCGCGCAGCTCCTTGCGCACCTTGGCGTCGAGGGCGCCGAACGGCTCGTCGAGCAGCAGCACCGTGGGCTCGACGGCCAGCGCGCGGGCCAGCGCCATCCGCTGGCGCTGCCCGCCGGACAGCTGCGCGGGCAGCCGGTCGGCGAACTGGCCCAGGTGCACCAGGGCGAGCAGCTCGTCGACCCGGCGGCGGATCTCGGCCTTGGGACGCCGGCGGATCTCCAGCCCGAAGGCGACGTTGCGGCGCACCGTCAGGTGCTTGAAGGCCGCGTAGTGCTGGAACACGAACCCGACGTTGCGCCGCTGCGGCGGCAGGTCGGTGGCGTCGACGCCGTTGATGTGGACCCGGCCGGTGTCGGCCCGCTCCAGTCCGGCGACGATGCGCAGCAGGGTGGACTTGCCGCCGCCGGAGGGGCCCAGCAGCGCGGTGAGCCGGCCCGCCGGGATGCTGACCGACACGTCGTCCAGCGCGACGAAGTCCCCGAAGCGCTTGCCGACATTGCTGATCTCGATGCTCAACGGTTGTCCTTCGGCCGGAGGGCGGATACGACGATGATGCAGGCCACGGCGACGAGGGCGAGCAGGAACGCGGTGGCGTAGGCGCCGCCCTGGTCGAAGTTCAGGTACTTCTCCTCGACCACGAGCGTGGCGGTGCGGGTCTGCCCGAGCACGTTGCCGGACACGACCTTGACCGCACCGAACTCGCCGAGGGAGCGGGCGAGGCTCAGCACGACGCCGTAGACCACCCCCCACTTGATGGCCGGCAGGGTGATCCGGCGGAAGGTCTGGACGGCGTTGGCGCCGAGGCTGCGGGCGGCCTGTTCCTGCTCGTCACCGACCTCCTCGAGCACGGGCACCACCTCGCGGATGACCAGCGGCAGGGCGACGAAGACCGTGGCCAGCACCATGCCCGGCACCGCGAAGATGACCGGGAACCCGACCGCTTCGAGGGTCGGGCCGAACCATCCGTCGCGACCGTTGTACACCAGCACCAGGGCCAGGCCGACCACGATGGGCGAGACCGACAGGGGCACGTCGAGGAGGGCGTTGAGCAGCCGCTTGCCGGGGAAGTCGTACCGGACCAGCAGCAGGGAGATGCCGACGCCGAACACGGTGTTGATCACGACCGCGGTGACCGCGATGCCGACGGTGAGCTGCAGCGCGTGGATCACGTCGGGGTCGCCGAGGATCGCGCCCAGGTCGACGAAACCGTCGCCGAACGCGTTGCGCCCGACCAGGTACAGCGGCCACGCCACCAGGAGGGACAGGTACGCCGTGACGACGAGCCGCAGCGCGTACCGGCCCGGGCTGCGTCGGCGGGCCGGGGTCCGCCCGGCAACCGCGGAGCGATCACCCACGGCGCACCACCCCTCGCTGGAGGAGGTCGAGCACCACGATGACGGCCAGGGAGACGACCAGCAGCACCGCCGCCACTGCCGCGGCGCTCTCCGGGCTGTCGTTCTCGATGCTGCCCAGGATGCGCACCGAGGCCACCTCGGTGCGCATCGGCAGGTTGCCGGACAGCAGCACCAGCGAGCCGTACTCGCTGACCGCGCGGGCGAACGACAGCGCGGCGCCGGCCGCGATGGCCGGGGTGAGGCTCGGCAGGATGATCCGTCGGAACGTGGTGAACCGGCTCGCCCCCAGCGACGCCGCGGCCTGCTCGACCTCGGGGTCCAGCTCGGCCAGCACCGGCTGCACGGTGCGCACGATGAACGGCAGCGTCACGAACAGGAAGGCCAGGAACACCGCGACCCGGGTGTTGGCGATGTTGACCCCCAGCGGGCTGTCCGGGCCGTACAGCGACAGCAGCACCAGGCCGGCGACGATGGTCGGCAGGGCGAACGGCACATCGATGAGGATCTCCAGCGCCCGCCTGCCGGCGAACCGGTCCCGCACCAGCACCCAGGCGATCAGCGGGCCCATCACGATGTTGACAAGCGTGACCAGGAACGCGGTGCCCACCGTGAGCCGGATCGCGGCGGTCGATTGCGGGTTGGTGACCGCCTGCCAGAACCCGCCCCAGCCGCCCTCCGAGGCGGTCACCACCACCGCGGTCAGCGGGATGAGCACGAGCAGGCTGAACCACAGCGTCGCCACGCCGAGCCCCAGCCCGGACACCCGGGTCAGCGGCAGGCCGCCCCGGACCGACCGGCGACTGGCCGTCGGTCGGTCCGGGGCGAGCGACGTCGACGTCACTTGGCCTTGCCCGAGGCCGCGATCACCTTGGTCACGATGCCGTCGTTCTGGTCGAAGAACTTCTTGGACAGCGCCGACCAGCTCTGGAAGTGCTCCGCGACCGTGAGCAGCTTTCGCGGGGCGGGAAACGGGGTGGCCGGGTCGAGGGCTCCCTCGACGCCGCTGGTGTCGACGCCCTCGACCACCGGCCGGAACCCCTTGCGCGCGAATTGGCGCTGGCCCTGAGGGCCACGCACGAAGTCGAGCCACTCGGTGGCCTTCGGGTGGGCGTTCTTCAGGACGGCGCCCGGGTTCTCGATCAGGATCGTGGTGTCCGGCAGCACCCAGTCGAGGTCCTCGCCGTTCTGTCGGGCCAGGATCACCTCGTTCTCGTACGCCAGCAGGACGTCCCCGGTGCCGCCGAGGAAGGCGGTGGTGGCGTCCCGGCCACTGCTCGGCAGGGCCACCACGTTGGCGAACAGCTTGGTCAGGAACTGCTCGGCTTGGGCGTCGGTGCCGCCGTTGGCCGTGACGTGCCCCCAGGCGGCCAGCGCGTTCCACCGGGCGGCCCCGGACGAGCCCGGGTTCGGGGTCACGATGCCGATGCCCGGCTTGACCAGGTCGTCCCAGCCCCGGATGTGCTTCGGGTTGCCCTTGCGCACCGCCAGGACCACGACCGACGAGGACACGATGCCCCGGCCGGGTCCCTGGTCCCAGCCGGCGTCGACCAGGCCGGCGTCCACCAGGCGGCTGACGTCGCTGGCCACGGAGAAGTGGACGTAGTCCGCCTTCAGGCCCGCGACGACCGCCCGGCTCTGGTCGCCCGAGGCGCCGTACGAGGTTCGGAATTTGACACCGCGCCCCGCATCGGTCTTGTTCCACTCCTGGGCGATGGCCTTGTTCGCCGCCTCGGGCACCGCGAACCCGACGATGTGCAACGTCGCGGCGTCGGCCGCGGTGGCGCCTCCGCACGCCGACAGCGCCAGGCCGGCGGCGAGGGCGAGAGCGGCGGTGGCTCTGATCGGGTTCTTCATGGCGCGTCTCCACCTTCTCCGCAGCACGCCCAGGCGTGATGCAGATGCTCGATAGGGCAAGTAGGGATGGGTCCCGGCGCGGCGCTGGAGGGAATATCCCATCGATCCGCTCGGAGTTCAAGGATATTGCTGGATCGGTGTCACCCGTGGGCGGGAGATTCGGTGGCCCGAGGTGGCAGCAGGCAGGCCAGGGTCGCCTGGTCCACCACGCCCTCGATCGCCTCGTTTACCGACAACCAGACCTCGCGCAACCCGGTGGCGAGCCCGGGGTAGGGCGCCGCGGCAGCGGGCCGGCCCCGTACCGTGGTGATCGCCCCGTTGGTGGCCCGCAGGACGTCGCCCACGGAGACCTTCTCGGGCGCCCGGGTGAGGGCGTAGGCGCCGTCGGCCCCGCGCAGGCTGTGCAGCAGGCCGGCCCGGCGCAGGTCGAGCAGGATGCTCTGCAGGAACGAGTGTGGGATGCCCTGGCTCACGGCCAGCGTGGTCGCCGTCACCACCTGCGGGTAGCGGGCCGCCGCGGCCAGCATGGCGCGGAGTGTGTAGTCGGTGCGCGCGGAGACGTGCACGGTCTCACCTCGATATCCCACTGATCCGATCTATTAGACATGGATCGTGGTACGCGAGGAAGGAGGCGTCAAGTTGCCTGCAGCACACTTCCCATCATCCCTATCTGTTTACTAGGGTGACCAGGCCGAGGCCGCGCGGCGGGAGTCAGGGGTGCCGCGTGCGGCGCGACCGATCCCCGCCCTGGTGGGGAAACCCACCGGACCGCCGGCCGCCGCTGCCCGCACCCCGCACGAACTGATGCGCTGCGCCGAGGTGACCCTCATCCGGGACTGCGCCGAGATGGCTGCCCGCGCCTCCCTGGTCCGCGCCGCGGGTGTGGCCACGGTCACATGACAGCGCCGCGTGAGCGGCGGCTGCGATGCTCCCGGCGGAACGGGCGGAGTCGCCCGGGTCCGGGTCTGGGGAGGCTCCGGCGGCGCCGGTGCGACCACCGCGGTGGCCGCACCGGCCGCGCCCGCCTCCGGCAACGGGGAGGAACCGCGATGGGGGCAGGCCGAATTCCGACACCGGCGCCGAGTGGCGTGGCCGCGGGCGGCGCGCGGCCCGCCCGGCGGCGCCGCCACCTGGCGGCGGCCGCGGCGACCCTGGCGGTCGTCACGGCCCTCGTCGTGCCGGCCGTCCGGGCGGACCGGCAGCCACCCGCGGCGGCCCCGCCGCCCGCGCCACCCGTGGCCGACGCGCCCGACACCGGGCGGGCCGCGGCGGCCGCCCTGCGCCAGGGCAGCCCCGTGACGGTGGCCGACCAGACCACCCCGACGCGGATCGTGCGGGCCCGGCCGGACGGCACCCTGACCGCCGAGCTGAGCCCCCGGCCGGTCCGGGTGCGCCGCGGCGCCGGCTGGGTGCCCGTGGACACCACCCTGAGCCGCCGCTCCGACGGCACGCTGGCCCCGCGGGCGACCACCACGGCGGTGGCGTTCTCCGCCGGCGGCACCGCGCCGCTGGTGCGGGTGGGCGCCCCCGGCGCCCGGCTGACGCTGCGCTGGCCCGGCCGGCTGCCGGCGCCGGCCGTCGACGGGGACACGGCGACGTACCGCGAGGTCCTGCCCGGGGTGGACCTGCGGCTGCGCGCCGAGCCCGACGGGTACGTGCAGCACCTGGTCATCCACACCCGCCGGGCCGCCGCCCAGCCGGCGCTGGCCGCGCTGCGGCTGGGCCTGCGCGCCGAGGGCCTCACCGTGCGGGCCGCGCCCGGCGGCGGCCTGGCGGCCACGGACCGCAGGGGCCGGGTGGTCCTCGCGGCGCCGCCGTCGGCGATGTGGGACGCCACCGGCACCACCCCGGCCGCCGCCGCGGCGCCGTTCGCGGCCCCGTCGGGCACCGCCCGCCGCTCGGTCGCGGCGGTGACCGTCGGCCGGGACGCGCTGGTGCTACGGCCCGACCGGGCGATGCTCGCCGACCCGCGCACCCGGTACCCGGTGGTGGTGGACCCGGACTGGCGGACGGCGGCCCGCACCGGCTGGGCGAAGGTCTTCTCCGGCAAGCCCACGACCTCGTACTGGCTGGGCGGCGTGGACGGCGGCGAGGGCAAGGTCGGCAACTGCGCCTGGGCCGGCTGCAACGGCATCGGGGTGTCCCGCCTCTACGTGCAGTACGACACCGGCTTCCTGGCCGGCAAGCGGATCCTCAGCGCTGCGGTCAACTCGGTGATCACGTACGGGCCGTCCTGCCCGAACGTGCGCGACCACGAGCTGTTCGTCGCCCACGGCCAGATCGGCGGCGGCACCACCTGGAACAACGCGCCGCAGGGCGGCTGGCTGGACACCAGGGGTGCGGACACCGTGTACGGCGGGTGCAGCGGCCACAAGCCGATCGGCTTCGACACCAAGGGCCACGTCAACGCCGGGGGCGTGTCGACGTACTTCATCAAGGCCCGCGACGAGGGCGACGGGTACGCCTGGCGCAAGTACGACCCGAACGCCACCAACCTCGTCGTCCACTTCAACACCCGGCCGAACGCGCCCTACGACCTGTCCACCCAGCCGCCGCTGCCCGCCCCGTGCACGCACTGCGGCGGCAAGCCGTGGATCGGCAGCAGCTCGATCCGCCTGCTCGGCAAGCTCTCCGACCCGGAGAGCGGGGACTCGCTGCGCGGGATCTGGGACATCTACGGCGGCGCACCCGACCACCGGGAGCCCAACGTCTGGCAGACATCCGGCGCCACGCACAGCATCGACGTGGACCTGACCGGCCGCCACGGACAGACGGTGAGCTGGACGCTGTGGGCCTCGGACGGCACCGACGGGGGTCCGTGGGTCAGCGGACCCGGCCCGTTCGTGGTCGACACCGTGGGCATCGGCGTGCGCCCGGAGGTCACCGGGACCGTGTACCCGTCCGACGGCCGCTGGCACGGCGGGGTCGGCGTGCCGGGCCAGTTCACCTTCTCGGCCGCCGGCGTGGCCGACGTGGACCACTACCGCTACGGCTGGACCCACCCGGACACCGTGGTTCCCGCGGACAGCCTGGGCGGCTCGGCGACCGTGACGCTGACCCCGCCCGGCGACGGGCCGCGCACGCTCTACGTGCGCAGCGTCGACCGGGCCGGGCACCAGAGCCCGACCACCGAGTACCGCATCTACGTGCGGGCCGGCAACGGCCCGCTGGCCCGGTGGGCGTTCGAGGGCAACACCGACGACGACGCGTTCCTGGGCGACCGCAACGGCACGCTGCACGGCGGCACGGCCTACGGGCCCGGCGCGGTCGGCACCGGGCTGCGCCTGGACGCCGCCGCCAAGGGCCAGTTCACCGCCCCGCACGCGGTGCGCACCGACGCCAGCTTCTCGGTCTCGGCGTGGGCCAGGGTGGACACCGGTGGGGCCGCACGCTCCCTGGTGAGCCAGGACGGCGGGGCGTTCGCGGGCTTCAACCTGTGGTACCGCCCGGAGAACGGCGGGCGCTGGGTGTTCGGCATGGCCAAGTCCGGCACCGCGTACGCCGGCACCGACATGGCCATCGCCCCGGCCACCGCGCGGCTGGGCGTGTGGACGCACCTGACCGGGGTGTACGACGGGCCGAGCCGCACGCTCAGGCTCTACGTCAACGGCGTGCTCGCGGCCACCGCGGCGCGCACCGGCACGCCGTGGCACGCGGCCGGCGGCGTCCGGGTGGGCGCGACGACGTGGAACGGGGCGGTCGTCGACCACGTGACCGGGGCGGTCGACGAGGTGGCGCTGTACGACCGGGCCGTCACCGACGAGGAGGTGCGGGCGGCGGTCAGCCACGACCACGTCCAGGTCGCGCACTGGCGCTTCGACGAGCCGAGCGGCACCACCGCCGGCAACACCGTGCCCGGCGGCGCGGCCGCGGTGCTGCGGTCCGACGCGGCGTTCACGCCGCACGGCGCGGTCAAGGGCGCGGTGCGGCTGACCGCCCCGCACGGGCACGTCACCACCGGCGGCCCGGTGCTGCACACCGACGAGAGCTACTCGGTGGCCGCCTGGCTGAAGCTGGACGCCGCCCCGGCGCCCGGGGAGACGGCCACCGCACTGGCCCAGGACGGCGCCGTCAACAGCGCCTTCTTCGTCGGCTACCGGGCGCTGTCGGCCACCACCGGGGCGTGGGAGTTCTACACGCCGTCGGCCGACGCCGTGCAGCGGCCCGACGACGCCGCGGTCCGCGGCCCGGAGGGGCCGTTCTCCGCGGAGTGGACGCACGTCGCGGCGGTGTACGACGCCCTGGCCCGTCAGATGCGGGTGTACGTCAACGGGGCGCTGGCCGGCAGCGCGCCGAAGACCGTCGGGTTCGACGCCACCGGCCCGCTGGTGGTCGGCCGGGGCCGGTGGCACGGCAACCCGGGCAACCCGTGGTCGGGCGCGGTGGACGAGCTGCGCGCGTACAGCAGGGTGCTGTCCGCCGAGGAGATCGCCGGCATCGTCACCCGGGACAACGTGCGGCTCGGCGCGTGGCCGCTGGACGGCACCGGGCACGACCTGCCGGCCCGCCGGCACGACGCCACCCTGTCGGCCGGCGCCGACTGGACGGCCGGGCACAGCGCCACCGGCGACGACAACGACCTGGCGGTCCGGCTCGACGGTGCCACCGGCCACGTCGCGGCGCCGCACGTGGTGGACACCTCGCGCAGCTTCTCGGTGGCGGCGTGGGCGAAGCTGGACCGCGTCGGCGGCCACCCGGCGGTGCTGTCCCAGGACGGCAACCGGGTCGCGGCGTTCCAGCTCCAGGCGACGCCGGGCGGGCAGTGGGCGTTCGCCATGTTCAGCGCGGACGTCGACGGCGGCGGCGCGGTGCACGACCGGGTGCTCGGCGCCCCGGTGCAGGTGGGGGTGTGGACCCACCTGGCCGGCGTCTACGACGCGGGCAACCAGCGCCTCTCCCTCTACGTCAACGGGGTCCTGACCGGCACCGGCCGGCACGCCGCGGCGTGGCACCACCCGGCCGGCAGCCTCACCATCGGCCGCTCCAAGTGGGGCGGCAACCCGGTGGACTTCTTCCCCGGCGCCATCGACGACGTGGCCGTCTACTCCCGGCCCCTGTTCGCCGCGGAGGTGCGGGCCATGGCGGGCCGGGACCTGTCCCTGGTGCACCAGTGGCGGCTGGACGAGTCCAGCGGCTCCGGCGCCGCCGACGCGGTCGGCGCCCGCCGGGCCGAGCTGGCCGGCGGGGCGACGTTCGCCCCGGGCCGCACCGGCAACGCCCTCCAGCTCGACGGCGTCGACGACACCGCCGGCACGGCGGATGTGGACCTGCGCACCGACGCGCCGTTCACCGTGTCGGCGTGGGTGTACCTGGACCGGCACAGCGAGCCGGTCTCGCAGTTCACCGCGGTGGGGCTGGAGGGGGAGCGGACCAACCGGTTCCGGCTCGGGCACGTCGCCGACGAACTGCAGAACTACTGCCTGGAAGGGGTCTACCCGGACGACCCGAACAAGTGCGGGGCATGGATCTTCGAGGTGCCCTCGGCGGACAGCGACGCGCCGCCGCTGAAGGCGGCCGTGTCGACGCTGCCCGCGGAGATCACCCGCTGGGTGCACCTGACCGGCGTGTACGACCCGGTCTTCGACAAGATCTGGCTGTACGTCAACGGCAGCCGGGTCGGCGACGGCACCGCCGGGCCGGGCTGGACCGCCGGGCGCGGCCTGCGGATCGGCCGGGCCAAGCAGGCCGGCGCGCCCGCCCAGCACTGGCCGGGCCGGGTGGACGACGTCCGGCTCTACACCGGGGCGCTGAGCGCCGAGCGCATCGCCGCCCTGCACGCCAGCTACCCCGACGACGCGGCCCCCGCCCCCGTGCCGACCGGCACGGAGGGGCACTGGAGGTTCGACGAGAACACCGGCACGCAGGCCGCCGACAGCAGCGGGAAGAACCGCCCGGCGACGCTGCGCGGCGGCACCGGCTGGGTGGGCGGGCGCACCGGCGCGGCGGCCTGGCTGGACGGCACCTCCGGCTACGCCGAGACCGCCGGCCCGGTGCTGGACACCACGAACGCCTTCTCCGTGTCGGCCTGGGTCTACCTGACCTCGGCCGAGGGCAACCGGACCGTGGTGGCCCAGGACGGCAACCGGGTCAGCGCGTTCCTGCTCCAGTACGAGGGCGCCACCAAGCGCTGGGCGGTGCGGGTGCCCGCGGCGGACCAGGACAACCCGGCGGCGACGCTGCTGACCTCCAGCCAGCCCGCCGCCCGCGACGACTGGACCCACCTGACGCTGACCTACACCGGCGGCCAGGCCCGGCAGCTGCGGCTCTACGTCAACGGCCTGCTGTCGGCGGCCTCGGTCGGCGCCGCGCCGTTCGCGGCGACCGGGAGGCTGAGCATCGGCCGGGCGAAGTGGAACGGGCAGCACGCCGACTTCTTCCCGCGCGGCATCGACGACGTGCGGGTGTGGCGCGGCGCGCTGACCGCGGGGCAGGTGCGCACCGTCCACGACGACGTCCCGGCGCACGTCTTCGACGGCTACCGCTTCGACGACGGCACCGGCCGGGACTACCGGTGGCGGGCCAACCCGCTGACCCTGACCGGCGGCGTCTCCTTCACGCCGGGCATCAGCGGCCAGGCGCTGCGCCTGGACGGCACGTCCGGCGCCGGCGCGACGGCCTGGTTCGGCGTCACCATGCGGGACAGCTTCACCGTCTCCGGCTGGGCCCGGCTGAGCCGCACCGACCGGTACGCCACGGTGCTGGCCCAGGACGGCAACCGCAACAGCGGCTTCCAGCTGCAGTACCGGCCGGACTCGGGCCGGTGGACCTTCGGCGCCCGCCCGCCGTGGTCGTACACCCCGGCCAGGTGGGTCCACTGGCCCGCCCGGGCCGGGTGCAGCGAGCTGACGTACGCCTGCGGGGCGCCGTCGGCGTCGG
>DATMJT010000497.1:0-9541 GCA_035553735.1 Pilimelia sp. | reverse complement strand
GGTCAGCTCGTCCACCCGCGCTGCCGCCCGGGCGGTGGTGGAGCGCGCGGGTGGACGAGCTGACCGGGCGCGGCCCCTCCAGCGGACGGGTGGAGCCGGCGGACCGCGACGGCGCGGCCGGGGACAGCCTGGAGCTGCTGCGCCGGATCACCGGACCGGCCGGCGGCGGCGACCGCGACGGCCTGCGGCGGCAGCTGCGCACGGTGCGCGAGAACGTGGGCCTGGGCCTGGCGGGGGTGGCCCAGCCGATGCTGCACCGGCTGGCCGGCGAGCTGCTGGGCCACCCCCCGGGCCGCGACGACCTGGCCCGCCTGCGCGCCCGGATCGGCGGACCGGCGCGCGACCTGCTGCCGGAGCTGCCGGCCGAGGTCGTCGAGGCGCTGCTGGCCCGGGTGTGCCGGGTGCCGCCGCCGGCCGGTGGCCGACCGGCGCACCCCGCCGACCCGGCGGTGGCCGCCGGGGTGCTGGCCGGAGTGCTGCTGGCCCGGCTGGGCCGCGACGCCGCCGACGCCGCCGCGCAGGCCCCGCAGCCGGCGCCGGCGGCCCGCCCCCGACCGGACCGCGCCCCGGCAGTCCGAACAACCCCGACAGCCGACCGCGCCGCGACCACGACGGCGCCCGACCGCCACCCACCAGTGCCGACAGCCGACCGCGCCCCGGCAGCCCGGACAACCCCGACAGCCGACCGCGCCGCGACCACGACGGCGCCCGACCGCCACCCACCGGTGCCGACAACCCCGGCGGAGGACGGGGAACCGACCGAGCCGGCCCTGAGCGGGCCGGCGGCCGGAGGCCGCGATGCCTGACGTGCGCGCCGCCCTGGTCACCGCGGTGCGCACCGGGCTGGCGTCCGCCCGGGCCGCCGCCCGGGCGCAGGCCGCCGCGGCGCAGCGGCGCCGCGACGCCGCCCGGGCCCGGCTGGCCCGGGTGCGACGGCACGCCGACGAGGTGCCCGACCGCGCCCGTACCGACCGGGACCGCCGCCTGGCCGACATCGACGCGGCGTACGCCGACCGGCTGGCCGCCCTGACCAGCCGGGCCCGGGAGCTGGCCTGCGTGGCGGCCCCCGGCCCGGCCGCCACCGGGTGGCCGGCGTGGCGGGCGGAGCCCGCCGGGCGCGGTGCGCCGCAGGCACTGCTGCGCGTCGGGGCCGCCCGCGCCGGGGACGCCGACGTGCCGGCGCTGGTGCCGCTGCTGGACCACGCCCACGTCGTGGTGGCCGGCGGGGACCGGGCCGCCGGGGACGGCGTGGTGGCCACCCTGCTGCTGCGCGCGCTGGGCCGCACCGAGCCCGGCGCCGTGCGGCTGACCGGCTACGACCCCGAACGCCTCGGCGGCGGGCTGGCCGGCTTCGCCCCGCTGGCCCCCGCCGGCCTGCTCACCTTCGTCGGGCCGGGCGGACTGGGCCCGCTGCTGGACGAGCTGGTCGACCACATCCGCCGGGTCAACGAGTCCGTGCTGGCCGGGGACCACGCCAGCCTGCGCGAGCTGGCCGCGGTCACCGGCCGGCGGCCCGAGCCGTGGCGGGTGGCGGTGCTGCTGGGCGCCGGCCGCGACGACGAGCTGTCCAAGCACGAGCGGGCCCAGCTGGACCGGGTGGTCCGCACCGGGGCCGCCTGCGGGGTGCACCTGGTGGTCCGGGACCTGCCGGTGCTCGACCACCCCACCGTGTGCACGGTCACCGTCGGCGACGCCGCCGCGGCGCCGGCGCGGGTGAGCGGGTACGCCCCGCTGCCGGTCCGCCTGGACCCGCCGCCGCCGGCCGAGCTGGTCACCGCGACCTGCCGGGCGATCGCCGACCGGGTGGCCGCCGGGCCGCCGCCGGCGCTCTTCGCCGACCTGCTGCCCGAGCAGTTCTGGACCGAGTCCTCGGCCCGCGGGCTCAGCGCACCGGTGGGCGAGGGCGCCGACGGCCGCCCGGTGCGGGTCACCCTGGCCGACTACCCGCCGCACGCGCTGATCGGCGGGCCCTCGGGCACCGGAAAGACGAACCTGATCTACGCGTGGCTGGGCGCGCTGGCCGCCCGCTACTCCCCCCGGGAGCTGGAGTTCTACCTGCTGGACTTCAAGGAGGGCGTGTCGTTCGCCCGGTTCGCCCCGGGGCGGCGGGACCCGAGCTGGCTGCCGCACGTGCGCCTGGTCGGGGTCAACGTCAACACCGACCGCGAGTTCGGCCTGGCGCTGCTGCGCTTCCTGGCCGGCGAGCTGCGCCGGCGCGCCGACGCCGCGAAGCGGCACGAGGTCACCACGCTGGCCGAGCTGCGCGCCGAGGACCCGGACGGGCACTGGCCCCGCATCGTCGCGGTGATCGACGAGTTCCAGGTGCTGCTCGCCGGCCGCGACGCCCTGGTCGGCGAGGCCGCCAATCTGCTGGAGGACCTGGCCCGCCGCGGCCGCTCCCAGGGGATCCACCTGGTGCTCGCCTCACAGGACGTGTCGGGCATCGAGGCGCTGTGGGGGCGCCCGGCGCTGGTCGGCCAGTTCACCCTGCGCATCGCGCTGCCCAAGGCCCGGCGCATCCTGGTGGAGACCAACGGCGCGGCCGACGCGCTGCCCCGGCACCACGCCGTGGTCAACGCCGACTCCGGCGCGGCCAGCGCCAACCAGGTCGTGCGGATCCCGGCCGCCAGCGACCGGGACACCTGGAGCCAGCTGCAGCGCCGGCTGTGCCGCGACGCCCCGGCCGACCTGCGCCCGCCGCGGCTGTTCGACGGCGACGCCGTGCCGACGCTGGCCGCCGCCCCCGACTACGCCGCCCTGGCCGCCGACGCCCCGCGCGAGCCCGTGGCGCTGCTGGGCGAGACCATCGACGTGGCGGCCCGCTCGGCGCGACTGCGGCTGAGCCGCGCGCCCGGGCGCAACCTGGCGGTGGTCGGCACGCTGACCGACGAGGCGTGCGCGGTGCTCGGCGCGGCGGGGCGGTCCCTGGCCCGGCAGTTCGGCCCCGGCGCCGCGCGCTTCTCCGTCGCCTGCCTGGACGACGACGCCGCCCCGGCCGCCCGGGCACTGCACGCCGCGCTGCCGGCGGACACCGGCTGGTACGACCTGGACACCGTCGCCGACCTGCTCGCCGAGGCGTCCGCCGAGCTGGACGCCGGCGGTGGCGCTCCGCACGTGCTGCTGCTCTACGCCGTCGACGCCGCCGCCGCGCGGCTGGCCGGGCCGCCCGGCGCGGAGTCCGGCGCGGGCCGGCTGCGGCGGATCCTGCACCACGGGCCGGAGCGGCGGGTGCACGTGCTGGGCTGGTGGCGCAGCGCGGCGCGGCTGCGCGACGACCTGGGCGGCCCGGGCTCGCGCACCGACCCGATCGGCGCCTGGGTGGCGCTGGACGTGCACGGCGGCGACCTGAGCGCCTTCTACCCGGCCGCCGGCGGGCCGGTGTGGTATCCGCGGCCGTGGCGGGCGCTGTACTTCGACCGGGCGGTGCACCGCACCCCCGAAGTGATCATCCCGTACGGGCTGGCGTGATGGAGTCGTACGCCGAGACCATGGCCGCCCTGGCGGGCCTGGACGCCGAGCGCGCCCGCCGCCGCGACGAGGTGCACGCCTGGTACGCCGGGCAGTGCGCCGCCGTGCGCCGGGCCGCCGACGAGGCGGCCGCCGCGCTGGCCGCGGCCGAGGAGGAGTACCGGGCGGCCCGGCTGGCGGTGGAGAAAGTGGACGCCGAGGCCGGGCACCTGTGGGCGGTGCTGGCCTCCCGGCTCGGGCACGCCGCCCGCCGGCTCGGCGAGCCGCCCGCGCCCGCGCTCGCCGCGGCCGAGGGTGCCGACCCGTGGGTCCTGCTGGAGCAGGTGCGCGACGAGCTGCGCCGGGCCAGGCACCCGCGGACGCTGCCCGGGTGGGCGTACGCGGCCCTGGTCTTCTTCGGGGTGTGCGGCGCCGGGTTGACCGCGGCGCTGGCCCAGGGGCTGCGCCGGGCCGCCGAGGCGACCGGCGGCGATCTGGCCGTGGCGCTGCCCGTGCTGGCGCTGATCGTCGCCCTGCTCGGCCCGGTCGTGGGGCTGGTGCCCGCCAAGGCGCTGTCCGACCGGCGGGGCGCCACCCTGGACGCCGGGGCCGTGGCCGTGGTGCTGCTCGTCGGCCTGGCGACCGCCGGCGGCCTGGCGGTGCTGCTCGGCTGACCCGGTGCCGGGCGCCACCCGGCCCGGCCGCGTACCACCGGCGGGGCTACGGGGCGGGCGGCGCCGGCACCACCACCGCCTCGCGCAGCAGCCGCCGGGCCAGCGTCAGCTGGTCCTCGGGTGCCAGGCCCGGCAGGTCGCCGACCCGGCCCACCGCGCCGGACAGCAGCGCGCGCACCGCGGCGGCGCAGCGGGCCGGCAGCCCCAACGTCAGCTCCCCGGCGTGCAGGGCCGCGCGGTCCGGGCCGTCCGCCGCCAGCCGCCACGGCAGGCCGGGGCGGCGGACCAGCCGGTCGTCGGGGCCCAGCCGGTCGGCCGCCGCCGCCTGGGCCACCGGGCGGATGGGCGCCGGCCGCGTCGCCGACCACACCCGCGGCCGCAGCCGCTGGGCGACCTGTTCGGGCTCCACCCGCGACAGCCAGTCGCGCAGCGCCGCCACGGTGTCGGCCACGGCCGGGCGCAGTGCCTCGGCGTCGGTGAGGTCCAGCCCGAACGGCAGCGTGGCACGCAGCCGGGGGTCCTCCGCGGCCAGGTCGAGCAGGGCCTCGACGAGGGCGTAGCGGGTGAACGCCTTGACTCCCACGGTCAGGTGCAGCGACCGCTCCCCCAGCGCCTCGGCGGCGTGCAGCCACCCGCGGGGCAGGTAGAGGGCGTCGCCGGGGCCCAGCTCGACCTCCAGGGCCGGCTCCCCGTCGGCGGTGGCGGCCACCTCCTCGGCCCGGCCGGTCCAGCCCTGCCGCTCCAGCGGGTCCGGCAGGACCGGCGGGTGGACCCGCCAGCGCTTGCGACCCTCGACCTGCAGCACGAACACGTCGTGGGTGTCGTAGTGGGTGGCGAAGCCGCGGTTGCCCGGCGGGGTGAGGTAGGCGTTGACCTGCACCGGCTGGCACAGCTCGGCGGCGAGCGCGCCGGCGAAGTCGACCAGTGGCGGCCACATCCGGTGCAGGCCCTGCAGCACCAGGGTCGCGCCGGCGGCGTACTGGCGCAGCACCTCCTCGTCGCGGACCTGGTCGGCGACCTCGGCGCCGGCGCCGCCGCCGCCGGTGTAGCGGGCGGCCGGCACGATGCGGCCCTGGTTCGCAATGCGCAGGAACGGCGTACGCAGGCCGCGGCGGCTGAGCAGCTCGTCGACGTCGGCCGGGCCGAGCAGGTCGGTGAAGCCCGTCCGGTCCCGCCCCGCCGGGGTCAGCAGCGGCTCCTTGCCCCAGTACGCCGCCGCGAAGGTCGCCGCGTCCACCCCCACGCAGCGGCCCAGCGCCGGCGCCGGGCGGGGGGTGCCGCCCGGCGCCGGCGCGTGCGCGTCGGTCACTGCGGGCCCGCGCCGCCGTCCGCGCCGCCGTCCTGGACGCCCGCGTCCGCGCCGCCGTCGGCCGGGCCCTCGCCGGAGCCGGCCCCGCCGTCCGCGCCGCCGTCGACCACGCCGGGGTCCGCGCCGCCGTCGGCCGGGCCCTCGCCGCCGCCCTGGCCGCCGTAGGCGCCGCCGTCCGCGCCGCCGTCGGTGGCCCCGGCGGTCGCGCCGCCGTCCGCCAGCCCCTCGGCGTGCTCGGCCGACCCGCTCGTGGTGAAGTCGTCGTCGCTCAGTCGCATGGAATCCCCCTGGGAGTGGCCGGACACCCGCCGGCCGGCGGGCGTCGTGGCCCCTGGTTACCCCGGGGCACCGGCCGGCACACACCCGCGGCGGCCGTCCGTTGCGGTGGCGGGCGCCGCCGCGGCGCCCGATACTGGACCCGTCATGATCTTCGTGGGGACGTCGGGCTGGCAGTACCGCGACTGGCGCGGAGGGTTCTACCCGTCCGGGCTGCCGCAGCGCGCCTGGCTGGAGCACTACGCGGCCCGGTTCGCCACCGTGGAGGTCAACAACGCGTTCTACCGGCTGCCCGAGCGGGACACCTTCGCGGCGTGGCGGCGGCGCACCCCGGACGACTTCGTGATCGGGGTGAAGGTGAGCCGGTACCTGACCCACATCCGCCGGTTGCGCGACCCCGCGGAGCCGGTGGCGCGGTTCCTCGACCGCGCCGCCGGGCTGGGCGACAAGCTGGGCCCGGTGCTGCTGCAGCTGCCGCCCACGCTGCGCGCCGACCCGGACGCGCTGGCGGATACGCTGGGCCGGTTCCCCGCCGGCGTGCGGGTCGCGGTGGAGCCGCGGCACCCGTCCTGGTGGACCGCGGCCGTACGGGCGGTGCTGGAGCGCCACGGCGCCGCGCTGTGCTGGGCCGACCGCCGGGGGCGGCCCGTGACCCCGCTGTGGCGCACCGCCGACTTCGGTTACCTGCGGCTGCACGAGGGCGCCGCCGCGCCGTGGCCCCGGTACGGCCGGGCGGCACTGCGCTCGTGGCTGGCGCGGCTGGCCACCGCGTACGGGCCGGGCGAGCCGGCCTACGTGTTCTTCAACAACGACCCCGGCGGCGCGGCCATCGTGGACGCGGCCGCGTTCGCCGCGGCGGCCCGCCGGCACGGTGTCGCGGTGACCCGCGCCGGGCACGACCCGGCGGGCGACCCGGCCGCGGCCGGGCGGGTCAGCGCGGGGTCTGCTGGTGGAGGCTGAGCCGCACCCCCGGCGTCGCCGGCCGCGTCAGGAGCGCTTGGCGGACGGGATGACCCGGACCTCGCCGGCGCCGAGCCGCCGGACCGCCGTCTCGGCCACCTGGGGCGAGAGGTTCTTCGTGTCGGCGACGTTCCAGCCCTCGCCGGCCGCCGTCGCCGCGCCCACCCAGGTCGGGTGCACCACCGGGATGAGGCCGTTCATCAGGGTCAGGAACGCCTCGCCGTCGGCGGTGCTGTCGAAGGTCGTGACCGTGACCCGCACGTTGTCCAGCAGGCAGGTGCCCTGGTCGCGGTACTTGTAGACCGACCGGTCCTGGTTGGTGCTGCGCTGGAACTGGGTGCAGTCGAGGTCGCGCGCCACGGTCTGGGCGTCCGCGCCCAGGTACGACGGGCGGCTCCACCGCTCGACCAGGTACGGCGTCTGCCAGCCGATCGTGCCGGCCAGCGCCGCCAGCGCGACCCCGACCGCGGCCAGCCTCACGCGGCGCAGGCGCGCGCGCCGCCGGCGCGCGGCGGCCGTCCCAGCCGCGGCCGACCCGCGCGCCGCGGGCTTCGACGCCGGGCTGCCCGACGCCGAACCGGCGCCCTTGTGGACACCGGTGCTCTGGTCGGCGGTTGCCACGGCCATTGGTTCCCCACTTTCTCCGTCGAGCTATACGTAAATGGTACGGAGCACCGCCTTTCCGGCTTGTCGTCCGTACGGTTCGAGCGGGCCACGGAGAATGGCCGGAGTCGACGACTCCGGCCATTTCCGTGACGCATGGATTACGTTTGGTAGTCACCTCGCGTGGTAATCACCTCGCGGCGGGGCTACATCGCTGACTCGGGGACGAACGTGTAGCCCGCCGCCTCGATGCCCTCCACCGTTTCCCGCAGGTAACTGGTCGGCAGGTACGGATGGAAGAAGAAGCTGGCCACGCTGTCCGGCACCGCCGTGTTGATCCGCGCCGTGGCCGCGATGTCGGCCGGCAGGTGCGCCGGGTGGTTGTTGAACGGCTCCAGCTCCACGTTGCCGAGGTTCTCCGGCACCACGACCACCCCGTAGATGTCGCGCACGGTGTACGGGAAGAACTGCCCGACGATGCGCGAGTAGTCCAGCGCCCCGCCGCGCAGCGCCCCGGAGGCGTACACGCCCCGGTCGTAGCGGCGGGCGAAGCTCGCGGCGACCGCGCGGTTGGCGGCGTCGCTGCCGGCGTAGTGCGGGAACTCGAACACCGTCGGCGTGCCCAGGCCCGCCTTGGCGAACTCCGCGAACGCGCTGTCGATGCGGCCCTGCGCCCATTCCTGCGAATCCTCGAACACCGGCCCGTCGTAGATGACGAAATCGTTCTCGTCGACGTGCGCCCGGTAGAACTCGAAGTCGTCGGCGCTCACCCCGTTGTACGGGTTCAGCGCGTTGCTGTACTGGTGGGTGTAGCCGTGCATCAGCAGGGTGCCGCCGTGGCTCTGCATGTACTTCAGCTCCGCCACCACCTCCGGGCGCTGCGCGAGCGTGTAGTCCTCCGGCACCCCGTTGGTGTGCGCGCCGTTCGGGTCGCGGTAGCGGCTGTAGACGGCCACCGAGAACGGGATGTTCCTGCCGTACAGGTAGTTGGTGATCGCGCGCAGCTCCGCGGGGTCGGCGTCCGGTCCCACGTCCTCGATGCGCACCAGCGCCCGCCGCCGCGTCTGCGTGCCCGGGGCGAGCACGTCGAAGAGCATCGCCGCGAAGGCCACGTAGCGGTCGTTCGCCGACATGTACGAGTACGGGATCTCGCCCAGGTAGGTGAAGTTGCCCGAGCGCACCCCCCAGGGAAGGGCCGTGCCGTCCTCACGCACCGCCTCGCCCACCACGGTGGCCTTCGCCGGGTCGGTGATCAGGGTGCCCATGATGCCGCCGCCGTTGGCGGCGTGCCGGGTGAACTCCGTCCCCTTGAAGGTGACCTTGCCGACCGCGCTGAAGTCGAACGCGGTCCAGGTGAAGCCGCGGTCCGCCGCGAAGCCGGGGTCGCGGGCGGTGAGCTGCCAGATGTTGTCGTACATCCAGATCACCGGCTTGGTGGTCGCCGTGACGTCGTCCAGGAAGGCCAGCGGCAGCGGCTCGTCGTAGGTCGACCCCACGTAGACCACCGCGTCGAACCGGTCCAGCGTGCCCGCGGCGTAGTCGGCGACCGGCTGGGCGGTCCAATCCCCGAAGTGGGAGACCAGGTGCGCCGTCACGATCGCGTACTGCTCGCCGAGGAAGGCGTACGGTCCCGTGGTGTCGTACAGCACCAGCGTGCGGCCCGTCGCCCCCGGGATCCCCGCGCCGCTGCGGGCGTTGGCCATCGGCACCGCGGGGGTGGTGAACAGCAGCGCCGGCGACGCCGCCGAAGCGTTGCCGGCCGCGTCGTGCGCGGTGACCGTGATCGTGTACGCGGTCTCCGGGGACAGGCCGGTCAGCGTGGCGCCCGGCTCCGTGGTCGTCACCGGGGCGGGCCCGCCCGCAACCCGGTACTCCACCACGCCGACGGCGTCCGTGGACGCCGGCCAGCTCAGCGTGGCGGAGGTCGCCGACAGCGCGGTCGTCACCGGAGACCCCGGCGTGCTCGGCGCCGTGGTGTCCGGGGGCGGCGGTGCCTGCGCCGTGGTCACCTCGACGGCCGCCGAGGGCGGCGAGAGGTTGCCCGCCGCGTCGCGGGCCCGCACGGTCAGCGCGTACGTGGTGGCCGGGGACAGCCCGGTCAGCGTGGTGCCGGTCGCCGGCGGGGCGCCGGTCAGCGTCGCCAGCGGGGTGTCGTCCGCGCCGCGGAAGACCTGGTAGGCGGTGACCCCGACGTCGTCGGTGGCGGCGGCCCAGTCGAGCCGGATCGAGTCCGAGGTGACCTCGCCGACGGTCGGCGAGGTCACCTCGGACT
>DATMJT010000496.1:0-8794 GCA_035553735.1 Pilimelia sp. | reverse complement strand
GCGCGCCCTGCCCGCCGCCCTGCGCGCCCTGTCCGCCGCGGTGGGCCGCCGGCGGCGAGGGCTCCCCGACGCGCCGCGGGCTGGCTCCGGCGGGCCGCGGGCTGGCTCCGACACGCTGCGCGGGCTGCCGCGGCGCGTCTGGCGCGCCGCGACCGGACCGGCCGGTCGCCGGGTCGCCGGCGCGCTGGCGGTCGCGCTGGTGGCGCTCGGCGGGGTGGTCCTCGGCGTCCTGCTGGGTGCGCGGACCCACGCCGACATCGGCCCGTTCCGGGCTCAGCTGCAGCTCAGCCCTTCGCTGGTCGGCGACTCGGAGGTGCACATCGCCCCGCTGGGCTCGCTGCACCTGGACAGCCACGACGGCCCGGCGCACCTCACCATCCGCCTGGACGAGCTCGACCAGCTCCGCACCGAGGAGCTGCTCAACGACCCGGAAGGGGTGACCCGGGCCAGCGCGGGGGCGCAGACCGACCTGATCCGGGGCACGGTACGCCTCGGCCTGCGGGCGCTCGGCTTCGCCACGCTCACGGCGCTGGTGCTTGCCGCGTTGGTCTTCCGCGACGTCCGGCGGGTGGCCTGGACCGGCGGCCTGGCCCTGGCGCTCACGGCGGGCAGCCTGACCTCGGCCGTGACCACCTTCCGCGGGGACGCCATCGAGGAGCCCCGGTACGAGGGCCTGCTGGTCAACGCCCCGGCCGTGGTCGGCGACGCCCGCCGCATCGCCAACCGCTACGACGAGTACGCCGCCCAGCTGCAACACATGGTCAACAACGTCACCCGGCTCTACACCACGGTGTCCACGCTGCCGGTGTTCCAGGCCCAGCCCGGCACCACCCGGGTCCTGCACGTCTCCGACCTGCACCTCAACCCCACCGCGTGGGCCATGATGCGCACGGTGGTCGAGCAGTTCGCCATCGACGTGGTCATCGACACCGGCGACATCACCGACTGGGGCAGCGAGCCGGAGGCGGCGTACGTGGCGGCGATCGGCAGCCTGAAGGTGCCCTACGTGTTCATCCGGGGCAACCACGACTCGGCGTTGACCGCGGCGGCCGTCGCCCGGCAGCCGAACGCGATCGTGCTGGACAACGCGGTGCGCACCGTGCGCGGGCTCACCATCGCCGGGATCGGGGATCCGCGGTTCACGCCCGACAAGGAGACCTCCCCGGCCGGGTCCGGCAACTCCAAGCAGACCGTGGAGCGGGTGATCGGGGTCGGCGAGGAGCTCGCGGCCACGATCCGGCGCACCGGCGACCAACGGGTGGACCTCGCGCTGGTCCACGACCCCGCCTCGGCCGGCGCGCTGGCCGGCACCTGTCCGGTGGTGCTCGCCGGGCACACCCACCAGCGCGAGGTGCGGGAGCTGGGCCCGCCGGGCGCCGCCCGGCCGACCCGGCTGCTGGTGAGCGGGTCCACCGGCGGGGCGGGGCTGCGCGGCCTGGAGGGCGAGGAGCCGATGCCGCTGTCCATGGCGGTGCTGTACTTCTCGGCCGAACGGACCCTGCAGGCCTACGACGACATCCGGGTGGGCGGCACCGGCCGCGCCAACGTCACGCTCGAGCGGCACGTGGTGCGGGACCCGGCCACGACGCCCGGCCCGACGGACTGAGGCGCAGCGCCGCACCCGACGCCCGGCCCGGTCGCCGCCGCCCGCGGCCCGCCCCATCCGCCGCCGAGCTGCGTCGGCACCCAGCTCCGGGGCCCCTTGTGGCCCGGCCACTCCCTTGCCCGACGGTGCCCGCGTCGTTACTCTTCGGGCGGACAATGTGGAGAGAGACAACGAGCGACGGGGGTAGTGCGTTGCACACTCGACCCAAGAACCAGTCCCTGGGGGCGGTCGCGGCGGCTCTCGTCTTCGCGCTCGCCCTCCTCGCCCAGCCGGCCGCCGCCGGCGGCGCCGGCACCACCGGGGAGTCCGGCGCCGGCACCGGCACCGCGGACGCCACGGCCGGCACCGCCGCCGGCACCGCGGGCGGCCCCGGCGTGACGGGCCGGACGCCCACCGCGGCCGGCGCCGGCCGCACCGGCACCGCGCAGCCCGGGCCCGGCGACGGCCACGTCTACGCGGTCCGTCCCAGGGACAACGGCGTGGTGGAGTACGCCGTCTACACCCCGGCCCAGGGGGTCACCCCCGCCCAGCTGTACCAGCGGCTCAAGGAGCAGGGCGTGCACGGCCTGCGCGACCCGCAGACGCCGCTCGCCGCGTACGCCTGCACCTACGGCACGGCCCGCGCGCTGGACAACGGGTACTGCCCGCCGGCCCGCTGGCGGTGGAACGGCTTCGCCGACCCGCAGGTGTACTTCCGGGACTTCACCCCCGACGCGTGGCCGGTGCGCGAGTCGGTGGCGGACTGGAACCGCGCCTACGGCGTCGACTCGTACTGGACGCTCGGCAGCTGCCCGACCGGCGGCCGGCACTGCGTCGGCGTGCACGCCGCCAACTACGGGGCCAACGGCTGGAACGGGCTGACCGTCTACTCGCTGGACTCCGGCCGCTACTTCATCGACGGTTCGGTGGTCATCAACTTCAACACCTACTACGCCGCCACCGCGGCCGACCGCCGGAACTCGACGTGCCATGAGATTGGCCACGCGCTCGGCGTCGGGCACAACCTTTCCACCGCGAGCTGCGTCTACTCACCGGACATCTGGAGTAACCCGCAGTACCCGCACAGCAGCGACTACAACCTCCTGCGTTACGTGATCTACCCCTGACCGGCCCGGTGGTGCACGTTCCGCCGGACCGTCGCCCGGCGGAAGGAGCGGCCATGCCACGGCGATCCCCCCGTACGTTCGCCCGGTGCGTCGGGGTGGCCGGGCTGATCGCCCTCGCGGGCCTGGTCACGGCGTGCGCCGACGCCGCGCCGAGGCCCGCGGTGGAGCAGGCCGCCGGCCGGGTGTCGGTGGCCGACGCCGAGCAGCCGCCCCGGGCGGTGGTGGACGCGGTGGACCTGCGCAACCTGCGGATCGGTCCGGCGCGCCCGGAGCAGGGCGTGCCGTACCCGTTCGACCTCTACACCCACTGCGGGATCAACGTCACCCGGTTCGGCGGCCGGTGGTGGCAGGCCGAGCGGCCGGCGAAGGAGCCCAGCCCCCTGGCCGGGCCGGAGGGCGTGGTGTCCTACACCGGCTACACGGCCGGAGCCATGACCCTCGTGGCCCCGGAGCGGGCCCGGTTCGTCGTCGACGAGCGGCGGTACGCCGTGACCGGCAGCGCCGTGGTCTACTTCCGCCCGCTGCCCCGCAACCGCCAGCCGCAGGTGTGCCAGTAGCGCCCGGGCCGCGGCCGCCGGAGGGCGGCCGTAACCTTCGCCGGCCGCCGTCACCTGCCGGCCGCCGCGAGCGGACTCACTCGGAGACGCCGAGCCGCTCCAGGATGAGCCGTCGGGCGGAGCCCGCGTCGGCCTGCCCGCGGGTCGCCTTCATCACCGCACCGACCAGCGCCCCGACCGCCGCCAGCTTGCCGTCGCGGATCTTGGCCGCGACATCCGGGTTGGCCGCGATCGCCGCGTCCACCGCGGCGGTCAGCGCGCCGGTGTCGGAGACCACCTCCAGCCCCCGGTCGGCCATCACCCGCTCCGGGTCGCCCTCCCCGGCCAGCACGCCCTCCAGCACCACGCGGGCCAGCTTGTCATTGAGCTTGCCGTCGTCCACCAGCCGCTGCAGCGCCGCCACCTGGGCCGGGGAGGCGCCGACCTCGGCCAGCTCCACGCCCGTCTCGTTGGCGCGCCGGGCCAGCTCGCCCAGCCACCACTTGCGCGCGCCGGCCGGGCTGGCGCCCGCGGCCACCGTCTGCTCGATCAGCTCCACCGCGCCGGCGTTCACCACGGCCTGCATGTCCAGCTCGGACAGGCCCCACTCCTCGCGCAGCCGGGCCCGGTGCACCCGGGGCAGCTCCGGCAGCGCGGCGCGCAGCTCCGCCACCCACGCCGGGTCCGGCGCCAGCGGCACCAGGTCCGGCTCCGGGAAGTAGCGGTAGTCGGTGGCGGTCTCCTTGCTGCGCCCCGGGGTGGTGTCGCCGGTGTCCTCGTGGAAGTGCCGCGTCTCCTGGGTGATCGTGCCGCCGGCGTCGAGCACCGCCGCCTGGCGCAGCATCTCCGAACGCACCGCCCGCTCCACGCTGCGCAGGGAGTTGACGTTCTTGGTCTCGGTGCGGGTGCCCCACTCCTCGCCGGGCCGGTGCAGCGAGGTGTTGACGTCGCAGCGCAGCGAGCCCTGCTCCATCCGCACGTCGGAGACCCCGAGCGCGCGGATCACGTCGCGCAGCTCGGTGACGTACGCCCGGGCCACCTGCGGCGCCGCCGCACCGGTGCCCGTGACCGGCTTGGTGACGATCTCCACCAGCGGGATGCCCGCGCGGTTGTAGTCCACCAGCGACTCCGTGGCGCCGTGGATGCGGCCGGTGGCCCCGCCCACGTGCAGCGTCTTGCCGGTGTCCTCCTCCAGGTGCACCCGCTCGATGCCGACCCGGACCACCTCGCCGTCGACCTCCACGTCCAGCCAGCCGTCGACGCACAGCGGCTCGTCGTACTGGCTGATCTGGAAGTTCTTCGGCATGTCCGGGTAGAAGTAGTTCTTCCGGGCGAACCGGCACCACCGGGCGATGCTGCAGTTGAGCGCCAGGCCGATGCGGATGGTGGCCTCGATGGCCGCCCGGTTGGCCACCGGCAGTGCGCCGGGCAGCCCCAGGCAGACCGGGCAGACCTGGGTGTTCGGCTCGGCGCCGAAGGCGGTCGGGCAGCCGCAGAACATCTTCGTGTTCGTGCCCAGCTCGACGTGCGTCTCCAGGCCGATCACCGGCGCGTAGCGGGCCACCACGTCCTCGTACGACGGCACCACGGTCACGCTCACGTCAACTCCCCACGACAGCTCATCGAAATCCTAGATCTAGAAGGGCGTCACGGGTGTCTGACCACCACCGCGTGAAGGCTGGTACCTCGGACAGCCGGCCCAGGGAGACAAGCTCGCCGAGCTGGCTCAGGTGATGCTCGGGCCGGCGACTGACCCGGCCGAGCAGCGCCTCGACGACCTTCTTCGGGTCCGGCAACCGCTCCACGTCACTCGCGGACCGCGGCAGTCCCAGCTGCGCGTCGGTCCAGCTCGGAACGCCCAGGGCGCGCCGGATCGCGTCACCGTCGGCAAGTAGCCACGCCTCGGTCTCCCGCACCGGCACCACGGCGACGAGGCGCTCGGCCCGGTCGCCCCACCTGGCGCGAAGCGGATCGAGCCACTCCCGGCGCACGCGGTCGGCGCTGCCCCCCTGATCCCGGTGGAAGAACACCACCAGATAGCTGCGTGGGTAGGCGTCGACAAGGTCGATGGCCTGGTCCACGGTCGGTGGACCGCCCCGTCGGCGCAGCGGTTGCACGTCGGCGACGTCGATCGGCGCGCCGAACTCGACCGCGCACAGCTCCGTCAACGCGCGGGTGAGCAGACGCGGCAGGAAGGCGTCGTCGCTGACTCCTTCGGAGATCAGGGCGGAGGTGAGGTACCGCATCAGCGGTCCAACTCGGCGAGCACCTCGAACTCGGCGATCTCGGCGCGACTCACCACGGTGCCTGTGGCGTGGTCGATGGTGAGCTGTTCGCCGGCGATCCGCCGGAACCGGGTGACGCGGCTGCGTGGGCGCCCCGAGCGGGTCACCATGTCCGCGTACATCGCGTCCTCGCGCAGTCCGGTGGGGACGGCCTCGAGCGCCCGCAGGATCGCCGGCGAGTGGCTGCTGAGGAGCAACTGCGTCAGGGCCGAAGCGTCGCGGGTGCCCTGGGCGTCAGCGGTGCGCGTGACCAGCTCCCGCAGGTACCGGACAAACTCCGCGAGCCGGTACGGGAAGATCCCGTTCTCGGGCTCCTCGAAGCAGATGAGGCCGGCACCGGCCGGGTCGTACAGCGCCGCGAGCAGCGCGATCGCCCGTAGCGTGCCATCGGAGGCGACCCTGGCGGAGAAGGTGGCCTCGTCGCGGCTGATCACCTCCACCTGTCGCTGGCGCCGGGCGTCGTCCTCATCGAGCCGCACCCCGATCACACCGGGGATGATGGCCGCCACGTCGGCGGACAGGTCGTTCAGCGCACCCAGCGGTCGGTCGGAGGTGGCGGTCTCGTCCGCGAGACGACGCAGAGTGTTGGCCAGGTGCGCACCGTTCGCGCCGAGAACGTCCGGGTCGTCGTAGGAGTCCGGCGTCCGCAGCGCGCTCGGATCCAGGTGCAGCAACCGCCAGGACTGCATCTCCCGCTTGAGCGCGTAGAGCAAGGGAAACTCGGTGGCGGTCGTCAGGCTGGAGAGCACCGTCGCGGTCGCCGCGGTCGCCGGCAGCTTTCGCTTGCGTCCCTGGTTGCCCTGCTGGCGGATGCTGAACTGCGGTCGGCCGTGGTCGTCGGACTCGGTCTCCAGCAGCTCGGCACCGGCCGACTGGTAGACGGCACGGGACCGGTACGGCGTACCGACTCCCGTGATCCAGTTGTCGTCGGTACGCCTGATCCGCTGCGCCGACTCGCGCGCCACGTACGGCCGCAGGACCCCGCCGTGCCCCGTGGGCCGAAGTTCGATGCACAGTTCGTACCGCAGCCGGGAGTGACTGACGCCTGCCGTGTCACCGAAGGCGTCAGTCACTTCGCGGTCGAGCAGGACCTCGACCGCGAACGACATCACCCGGACGTGCTGCCCGTCGACGTAGCGGTGGAACAGGTCGAGCAGGTCGCCACGCTGGTGCTGGGCCGCTTCGAGCACCGGCTCGCCGGCGAGCCGGCTCAGGAAACCGATGGCGTCGAAAAGGTTGGACTTGCCTGCCGCGTTACGCCCGATGATCACCAGGAACGGCGGCACGTCCAGCGCGAAGTCGCGGAAGGACTTGAACCCGTCGATCTCGATCCTGGTAAGCACGCCGGTCTCACAGCGCCGGGGGCGTCAGGGTGCCCAGGGCGGACTCCAGCGCCGCCGCCACCCGGTACATCCGGTCGTCCGCCATCGTGGGCGCCATGATCTGGAAGCCCGCCGGCAGCCCGTCGGACAGCCCGGCCGGCACCGAGATCGCCGGGCCGCCGTACAGGTTGGTCGGGATGGTGAACAGGTCTGCCAGGTACATCTGGTACGGGTCGGCGGTGCGCGACCCGAACGGGAAGGCCACGAACGGGGTGGTCGGCGAGACCAGCACGTCCACCCGCTCGAAGGCCGCCGTGAAGTCGCTGGTGATCAGCGTGCGCACCTTCTGCGCCTGGCCGTAGTAGGCGTCGTAGTAGCCCGAGGACAGCGCGTACGTGCCGATGATGATCCGCCGCTTCACCTCCGGGCCGAAGCCGGCCTCGCGGGTCAGCGACATGACCTCCTCCAGCGACCGGACGCCGTCATCGCCGGCCCGCAGGCCGTAGCGGACGCCGTCGAATCGGGCCAGGTTGGAGGAGCACTCGCTCGGCGCGATCAGGTAGTACGCCGGCAGCGCGTACTGGAAGTGGGGGCAGGAGACCTCGACCACCTCGGCGCCCAGCTTGGTCAGCGCGTCGAGCGCGTCGCGGAACACCGCCAGCACGCCGGGCTCGGCGCCGTCGCCGGTGAACTCCCGCACCAGCCCCAGGCGCACCCCGGTCAGGTCACCCGTGGCACCGCGGCGGGCGGCCTCGACCACCGGCGGCACCGGCTGCGGGATCGAGGTCGAGTCGTACGGGTCGTGCCCGCCGATCACCTCGTGCAGCAGCGCGGCGTCGGCCACCGTGCGGGCGCACGGGCCCGGGGTGTCCAGCGACGAGGAGAACGCGATCAGCCCGTACCGGGAGGTGCCGCCGTAGGTCGGCTTGGCGCCGACCGTGCCGGTGACCGCACCCGGCTGGCGGATCGAGCCGCCGGTGTCCGTGCCGATGGCCAGCGGCGCCTGGTAGGCGGCCAGCGCCGCCGCCGAGCCGCCACCGGAGCCGCCCGGGATGCGGCCCAGGTCCCACGGGTTGCGGGTCGGCCCGTAGGCGGAGTACTCGGTGGAGGAGCCCATGGCGAACTCGTCCATGTTGGTCTTGCCGAGGATCACCAGGCCGGCGTCGCGCATCCGGCGCACGATCGTGGCGTCGTACGGCGGGCGCCAGCCCTCGAGGATCTTCGAGCCGGCGGTGGTCGGCACGCCGCGGGTGGTCACCACGTCCTTCACGGCCACCGGCACCCCGGCCAGCGGGCCGAGCGGCTCCCCGGCGGCCCGCCGGGCGTCGACGTCGCGGGCGGCGGCCAGCGCCCCGTCGGCGTCGACGTGCAGGAACGCGTGCACCCGGTCGTCCACGGCGGCGATCCGGTCCAGGTGGGCGCCGGCCAGCTCGACGGCGGAGACCTCGCCGCGGGCCAGCGCGTCGGCCAGCTCCGCCGCGGTCAGCCTGGTCAGGTCGGTCACGGTGCCACCCTCCGCTCGCCGTTGCCGGGCCCGCGCCCGCGCGCCATCACGCCTCCTCGTCCAGGATCCGCGGCACCCGGAAGCGCCCCTGGTCGGCGTCCGGGGCACCGGCGAGCGCCTCCTCGCGCGGCAGGCCGGGCCGGACCACGTCCTCGCGCAGCACGTTGGTCAGCGGCACCGCGTGGGAGGTGGGCGGGATGTCCGCGGCGGTCACCTCGCCGACCCGGGCCACGGCCTGGAGGATGACGTCCAGCTGGCCGGCGAAGGTGTCCAGCTCCTCCTCGGTCACGGCGAGCCGCGACAGCCGCGCCAGGTGCGCGACCTCCTCGCGGGAGATGGCCGCCATGGGCGCCCCCTTGCGCTCGGTCGAACTCGGTCGCCCGCGCGGCGTCGCCGCCGCGCCCGGGCCGTCGCGGTGAGTCTATTTGTCGGGGT
>DATMJT010000495.1:0-5201 GCA_035553735.1 Pilimelia sp. | reverse complement strand
CGGCCTGATCCGCGCCGTCGAGAAGTTCGACTACACCAAGGGCTACAAGTTCTCCACCTACGCCACCTGGTGGATCCGCCAGGCCATCACCCGCGCCATGGCCGACCAGGCCCGCACCATCCGCATCCCGGTGCACATGGTGGAGGTCATCAACAAGCTGGGCCGGATCCAGCGGGAGCTGCTCCAGGACCTGGGCCGCGAGCCCACCCCCGAGGAGCTGGCCAAGGAGATGGACATCACCCCCGAGAAGGTACTGGAGATCCAGCAGTACGCCCGGGAGCCGATCTCGCTGGACCAGACCATCGGCGACGAGGGCGACAGCCAGCTCGGCGACTTCATCGAGGACTCCGAGGCGGTCGTGGCGGTCGACGCGGTCTCCTTCTCGCTGCTGCAGGACCAGCTCCAGCAGGTGCTCCAGACGCTGTCGGAGCGCGAGGCCGGCGTGGTGCGGCTGCGGTTCGGGCTGACCGACGGCCAGCCCCGCACCCTGGACGAGATCGGCCAGGTCTACGGGGTCACCCGGGAGCGGATCCGGCAGATCGAGTCGAAGACCATGTCGAAGCTGCGCCACCCGTCCCGCTCGCAGGTGCTGCGGGACTACCTGGATTGAGCGGCGCAGATCACACCACACACTGTGGCCGGTCAGACACGGACAGTTTTTCGCTGTCGGCCACCCGACCCTTGTCCGGCGTCCATCATTGACGGGCCACCCCGGCGGCAGGGCAGACTGTCGGCAGGTGTGACGTCGGTCCCCCGGGGGCACACTGGGAACGCTGGCGGCGTCGCCGGTGTTGGACGATGAGTACCCAAATGATCCGAGACTGTGTTCATCGGTGACGACCCGAGGAGGAAGGCGATGACCCCGACCCTCACGCCGCCGCCTGAAACGGTGGCTCCCCCAGCCGCTGATGAACGGTGCGACCGCTGCAACGCCTCCGGCAAGCTGCGTATCACGCTGGCCGGCGGCAGCGAGCTGGTGTTCTGCGGGCATCACGCCAACAAGTACGCCGAGGATCTCGTGAAGATCGCGGTGCAGTTCGCGGCGGATCCCGAGTTCACCTGGCGAGGCGCCGAACTCATGGCGAACTGACCGAACGACGATTCAGACCGCACTCCCCACCGGACGACATAGGCGGCGGGGCGGCCACGCAGGTGGCCGCCCCGCCGTCCGCATCCGCGGGCCGGCGCGACACCCACCCGGCCGCCCGAGTCTGCGCGCGACACGCCCCGGCCGGCGGCGCCGAGCCCGGCCCGTCACAGCGTCTGGATCGTGGCGATCCGCTCCTCCAGCTGCTCGATGGTGGCCTGGGCGCTCGGCGGGCCGCCACACCGGCGACGCAGCTCCGCGTGGATCTTGCCATGCGGCAGGTTGGTCCGGTGGTGGTGGGCGGCCACCAGCGCGTTGAGCTGCCGGCGCAGCGCCACCCGCCGCTGCGCCGCCGACATCGGCGCGCTGGCCGCCGCCCGGGGCTGCGGCACCGGCTCCGCGGGCGCGCGGTGCCGGCGCTGGGCCGCCAGCTGCTCGGCCTGGCGCTTGCTGAGCAGGGCCGCCACCTGGTCGGGCGACAGCAGTCCGGGCAGCCCGAGGTAGTCCTCCTCCTCCGGGGTGCCGGCCCGCACCGGCGTGCCGAAGGACGCGCCGTCGAAGATGACCTGGTCCAGCTCGGCGGTGGCCGACAGCGCCTCGAAGCGCTTCTCCAGCTCGCCGCTGGCCCGCTCCGCCCGCTGGGCCCGCTCCAGCAGCTCGTCGGCCAGCCCGTCGCGCGCGGTGCGCTGCCCCAGCACGTGGTCGCGCTGAACCTCCATCTCGCTGGCCAGGCCCAGCAGGTGCGGCACCGAGGGCAGGAACACCGTGGCCGTCTCCCCGGGCCGCCGCGCGCGCACGAACCGGCCGATCACCTGCGCGAAGAACAGCGGCGTGGAGGCGCTGGTCGCGTAGACCCCGACCGCCAGCCGCGGGATGTCCACACCCTCGGAGACCATCCGCACGGCCACCATCCACCGCTCCTGCGACGCCGCGAACGCGGCGATACGCGCCGAGGCGCCGGCGTCGTCGGAGAGCACCACCGCGGCCGCCTCGCCGGTGACCTGGCGGATCAGCCTGGCGTACGCCCGGGCCGCCTGCTGGTCGCTGGCGATGACCAGACCGCCCGCGTCCGGGATCCCGTCGGCGCGCAGCACCTGGAGCCGGGCGTCGGCCGCCCGCAGCACCTGCGGCATCCAGTCGCCCGCCGGGTCCAGCGCGGTGCGCCACGCCTGGGCGACGAGGTCCTGGGTCATCGGCTCCCCCAGGCGGGCCGCCAGCTCGTCACCGGCGCTGGTGCGCCACCGGGTCTCGCCCGAGTAGGCCAGGAAGATCACCGGGCGGACCACGCCGTCGGCGAGCGCGTCGGCGTAGCCGTACGTGGAGTCGGCCCGGGACCGCGGCAGCCCGTCGGGTCCGCGCTCGTAGGTGACGAAGGGGATCGGGTTGTCGTCGGAGCGAAACGGCGTGCCGGTGAGCATCAGCCGGCGCACCGCCGGCTCGAACGCCGCCTTGACGCCGTCGCCCCACGAGCGGGAGTCACCGGCGTGGTGGATCTCGTCCAGGATCACCAGCGCGCGCCGCGCCAGGGTCCGGCGCCGGTGCACCTGGGGCGCCATCCCCACCTGCGCGTACGTCACCACGGCGCCGTGGAAGTCGGCGGCGGAGTGCAGGTCGGCGTTGCGGAACGCCGCGTCGAGCTGGATGCCCACGCGGGCCGCGGCCGCGGCCCACTGGTTCTTGAGGTGCTCGGTCGGGGCCACCACCGTCACCGCGTCGACCGTGCGGTCGGCCAGCAGCTCGGCGGCGATCCGCAGCGCGAACGTGGTCTTGCCGGCTCCCGGGGTGGCCACCGCGAGGTAGTCCTCGGTGGGCCGCCGCAGGTACTCCACCAGCGCCCGGCGCTGCCAGGAGCGCAGCGCCGGGAAGGCGTCCGGGGCGAGGGCGTGGGCGGGCAACGCGGCGGGACTCCTTCCGGGTCGGCGCCGGTGGCCGGCGGCGTGGGCGGGGCACGAAAACGCCCCCGCGCCCGGGCGGGCCGCGGAGGGCGGATTCAGCATAGCGGCCGGGCCGTGGGCGGCGCGCCGACGGACGGGCGCCGGCGCGCGGGCCCGGGCGGACCCGGCCGGGCTAGTCGGCGAGCGACTCGTAGATCTCCTTGCACTGCGGGCACACCGGCGCGCCGGGCTTGGGCACCTTGGTGACCGGGAACGTCTCGCCACACAGGGCCACCACGAAGGTGCCCATCACGGCACTCTCCGCGATCTTGTCCTTGCGGACGTAGTGGAACATCTCCGGGCCGGTGTCGGCGTCCTTGAGCTCCGGACGCTCGAGAACCTGCGTCGTCACGCTGCCCACCTCTCGTCGATGACCGACCACTGCGCGGCCGCGCCACGGGATCCAACGCACAAGTTTGGCAGCCTTCGCCACCGCGGTCCACCGCAAGCCCCCGTGGCGGCCCAGGTCAGCGGCGCGCGCGACCACCGGCGCGGTGCCCGCTCACGGCTCCGCGTCGATGGTACGCGCCGCGGCCGCCGGACCCGAGGCGGCCGGCTCGGCGCCCAGCGCCCGGTCGGGGGCGGCCTGGCGGGCGACCCGCCGCCGGTACCCCAGGCGGTGCCGCTCCTTGGGCGGTCGGTCGTTGGCCAGCAGCACGGCCAGCCAGGGCAGCAGCACCATGCCGACGGCGCACAGCGGCAGCCACAGCCACAGCAGCGGAGCCTCGGCACTGATCAGCACGGCGCCGAGGATCAGGCACGCCAGCCGGACACCCATCATCGTCACGTACCGAACCTGCCGCGCCCGCAGCTGGTCCTCCTGGCTGCGCTCGGCGTCAGTGATCAGGACGGGCCGGTGCGCCGGACGTTTCACCGCGAGCCTCCCCGGACGGTTGCCTCCATCCTTCCAGACGCCCGGGGCAACCGCCCCGGGCGGTTCGTGTTACGGGCGTGGTACGCTCGCCCGGCCCCCGGCGGTGTCGCCCGGCCCGCAGGGGACGCCATGCACAACGGCGCGCCATGCACAACGGCGCGCGACGGACAACGGCGCACGACGGACAACGGCGCACGCGGACGCCGGCGACGGACCACGGGTCCGTGCCGGCGGAGTCGAGCCCCCGCACGGCGCCGCAGAAACGAGGAGGGACGGGGTCATGCAGATGCGCAGGGCCGAGGACCGGCTGACGGATCTCGCGCCGGAGCCCGACGAGCCCATGGTGAGCCGCTCGGTCCGGTTGCCGGTGCACACGTACGAGGGCGTGCGGGCCGCCGCGGAGGCGCGCGGCCTCGGGGTCACCACGCTCATGCGGCAGTGGATCGAGGCCGGGCTGGCGGAGCTGGACGACTCCGCCACGGTCTCCCTGGCCGACGTGCGGCGGGCGATCTCCGCCCTGGCCGCGCACCGCGCACAGGCCGCCTGAGCGCCGGCGACCCGTCGTTCAGCGCGCCTTCGCCGCGGCCTTCTGCTGCTTCTTGTAGTCGCGCACCTTGACCAGGCTGGCCTGGTCGGTGATGTCGGCCACCGACCGGTACGTGCCCGGCGCGCCGAACTCCCCGGCGGCCGCCCGCCAGCCCGGCGGGCGCACCGCGAGCTGCTTGCCCAGCAGCGCCACGAAGATCTGCGCCTTCTGCGTGCCGAAGCCCGGCAGGGCGCTCACCCGCCGCAGCAGCGCGGCGCCGTCGCGCGCGCCCGTCCACACCGCCGCCGCGTCGCCGTCGTACTCCTCGACGACCAGGCGGCACAGCTTCTGGGTCCGCTCCGCCATGGCGGCCGGGAACCGGTGGATCGCCGGCGGGGTGGCGAAGATCCGAGCGAAGTCCTCCGGGTCGTGCGCCGCCAGGTCGCGGGCCGACAACCGGGTCACGCCCAGCCGCTCCGCCAGGCGGTAGGGGCCCACGAACGCCTTCTCCAGCGGGATCTGCTGGTCGAGCAGCATCCCGATGAGCAGCGCCAACGGGTCGTTGGCGAGCAGCTCGTCGGCGGCTGGCTCCTGGGCGAGGTACAGCGGCGGCATGCCCATAGCCTGCCAGATCCGGCCGCGGGTGATCCATCCCATCGCGCGGGCGCCGATCTGCTCACCGCCGGATCGCCGGGCCCGGCCGGGGCCGGCGCCGGGCCCGCCAGGACCACGCCGGGCCCGCCAGGACCACGCCGGACCCGGCCGGGGTGGCGCCGGGCC
>DATMJT010000494.1:0-3820 GCA_035553735.1 Pilimelia sp. | reverse complement strand
CACCTGATCGAGCGGACCTTCGCCGCCCTGCGCGGTGCCCGACGGGCGATCGTGCACTTCTACAACTCGACCTCGACGCTGCAGCGCCGGGTGGTCTTCGGGCTCGACCGCGCCGGCATCACGGACATCGCGACCCAGGGGGCGCGGCTGTGCGGCAAGTACGCCGAGATCCTCACCCCGGACACAGAGATCTTCTACGAGTACTCGCCCGAGTCGTACACCGGGACCGAGCTGGACTACGCCCTGGAGATCTGCGCCGCCGTCATCGAGGTGGTGGACCCGACCCCGGCCCGCCCGATGATCGTGAACCTGCCGGCCACGGTCGAGATGGCCACCCCCAACGTGTACGCCGACTCCGTGGAGTGGATGCACCGGCACCTGCCCCGGCGGGACGCCCTGGTGCTCTCCCTGCATCCGCACAACGACCGCGGCACCGGCGTGGCCGCCGCCGAGCTGGGCCTGCTGGCCGGCGCCGACCGGATCGAGGGCTGCCTGTTCGGCAACGGCGAGCGCACCGGCAACGTCGACCTGGTCACGCTGGGCCTGAACCTGTTCTCCCAGGGCGTCGACCCCCAGATCGACTTCTCCCGGCTGGACGAGGTGCGCCGCACGGTGGAGTACTGCAACCAGCTGCCGGTGCACGAGCGGCACCCGTACGCCGGCGACCTGGTCTACACCTCCTTCTCCGGCTCCCACCAGGACGCCATCAAGAAGGGCTTCGACGCGCTGCACGCCGACGCCGCCCGCGCCGGCGTGCCGGTCGAGGAGTACGAGTGGGCGGTGCCGTACCTGCCGATCGACCCCAAGGACGTGGGCCGCACCTACGAGGCGGTGATCCGGGTCAACTCCCAGTCCGGCAAGGGCGGGGTGGCGTACATCATGAAGGAGGAGCACCACCTGGACCTGCCGCGCCGGCTGCAGATCGAGTTCTCCGGGGTCATCCAGGCCGTCACCGACGCCGACGGCGGGGAGATCGAGCCGGCCCGGATGTGGGACATCTTCGCCCGGGAGTACCTGGTCGAGCAGCAGGAGCGGCCGGCGGTGAGCCTGGAGAGCTACACCACCGGCACGGTGGACGGCAAGGTGGAGCTGGCCGCGCACGTGCGGCACGGCGACGACCGCCAGCCGTTGGCCGCGGTGGGCAACGGTCCGATCGACGCGTACGTGCAGGCGCTGGCCTCGCTCGGCATCCGGGTGACGGTGCGCGACTATCACGAGCACGCGATGTCGGCCGGCGGAGACGCCCAGGCGGCGGCGTACGTGGAGTGCGAGGTGGACGGCCTGGTGCGGTGGGGCGTCGGCCTGGATCCGAACATCGTCACCGCGTCGGTGAAGGCGGTCACCAGCGCCGTGAACCGGGCCCGCGCCGCCGGACCCGCCCCTCGGCCGCAGCTCTGACCACAGCCGCGCGGCACGGGACCGAGCCCGGTAGATCGTGGCGGGAGGACGCCACCTGGCGGCATTCTCCTGCCGGGATCTACCGGGCGGCCGGCCTGGCGCCAGGCGAACGCGGCCGCACCCGGCGGACGAGCACTGCCGGACGACCGCGACCACCGCCCAGACGGGTGATGTCCGGAAACGCCCATCCTGAACCTGTCGTGCGCAGCACGGCGTCGGCTTGCAAGCTGGAACCATGCCGACTCTCCGGACCTCCGCCGCAGCCCGGATCGCGCTCGTCGCCGGTACGGTGGCGACCCTCGCGCTCGGCGGCTGCGTGGTCGGCGAGGCCACCGGGCCGGCGACCGGTTCGCGGCAGGAGACCGTCCGGCAGCTCGACGCCCTCACCGTGGCGCCCGCCGGGTCCATGAAGGGCTACAGCCGGGCGAAATTCCCGCACTGGAAGGCCACCGGCGGCAACTGTGACGTGCGGGACACGGTGCTGCGCCGCGACGGCGAGGACGTGCGGCTGCGCGGCTGCAACGTGGTCGGCGGGCGCTGGCGCAGCCCGTACGACGAGCGCGTGCTGACCTCGACCGCGGAGGTCGACGTGGACCACGTGGTGCCGCTGGCCAACGCCTGGCGGTCCGGGGCCGCGCGGTGGCCCGACCGGATGCGCGAGGCGTTCGCCAACGACCTGGAGCACCCACAGCTGCGGGCGGTTTCCCGCACCGCCAACCGGGCAAAGGGCGACCAGGATCCGTCCCAGTGGAAGCCGCCGAACCGGCGCCACTGGTGCCGCTACGCGCAGGACTGGATCGCCGTCAAGGCGTACTGGCGGCTGGCCGTGACCACGGCGGAGAAGGCCGCCCTGCACGAGATGCTGGAGAACTGCCAATGGCCGAGCAACCGACGCAACCATCGGACGTGACGGGGCACGGTGGGCAGCTCCCCGCGTCCGGCGCCGGGGACAGCCGACGCAGCGCCGACATCGTCAACGTCGGCGGCGGTGTGATGACCGACGAGGTCGGCGTCGTGACCGGGGAGCTGACCCTGTGCACCGAGCTGGCCGAGGGCCGGGTGCGCCTCCGGGTGCAGTACCGCGACGCGGACGAGTGGTACGCCGTGACCGGGGTGGACGTGCCGCTGCCGGACGCCGCCTGCCTCGACTCCGTCCATGCCATGGCCGTCGCCCTGCTGCACCGACCCGAGGGCTAGAACCGGGGCAGCCGTCGCCGGGTGCGGCCGCTCAGTCCTTGGCCGGGGCGTCGGCGACGAGCGTCTGGGCGGCCGCGTCCCGGTCGGCCGGTGCCGCCCGGCGGTGGCTGGACACCCCGCCCGCGTGCTCGGAGTCGGTGACCGGGAAGTGACAGGCCACCAGGTGCCCGCCGGCGGCGCCGTCCAGGGCGGTGGGGGCCAGTGGCGGAGGCTGCGTCGCGCAGATCTCCTGGGCCTTCCAGCACCGCGTGCGGAACCGGCATCCCGAGGGCGGGTTGATCGGGCTGGGCACGTCGCCGGTGAGCAGCACCCGCTCGCGCCGGGACCGGTCCCGCCGGTCGGGGTCGGGCACCGGCACCGCCGACATCAGCGCCACCGTGTACGGGTGCCGCGGGTGGGCGTACAGGGAGTCCCGGTCCGCCAGCTCGACGATCTTGCCCAGGTACATCACCGCCACCCGGTCGGAGATGTGACGCACCACCGACAGGTCGTGGGCGATGACCAGGTACGTCAGGTTCAGCTCGCGCTGCAGGTCGTCCAGCAGGTTGACCACCTGGGCCTGGATGGACACGTCCAGCGCCGAGACCGGCTCGTCCGCCACGATGAGCTTCGGGCGCAGCGCCAGCGCCCGCGCGATGCCGATGCGCTGGCGCTGGCCGCCGGAGAACTCGTGCGGGTAGCGGTTGTAGTGCTCCGGGTTGAGCCCCACCAGCGCCAGCAGGTCCTGCACGGCGCGCTTGAGCCCCTGCGGGGTGGGCACGTTCTGGAGCTTGAGCGGCGCGGCGACGATCGCGCCGACCGTGTGCCGGGGGTTCAGCGAGGAGTACGGGTCCTGGAAGATCATCTGCACCTCGCGGCGCAGCGGGCGCATCCGCCCGGTGGACAGGTGGGTGATGTCCCGGCCCTCGAAGAAAACCGTGCCGCCGGTCGGCTCCAGGATCCGGGTGACCAGCCGGCCCGCGGTGGACTTGCCGCAGCCCGACTCGCCGACCAGCCCCAGCGTCTCGCCGGTGCGCACGGCGAAGTCGATGCCGTCGACCGCCCGCACGGCGCCGACCTGCCGCTTGAGGATCGCGCCCTTGGTGATCGGGAAGTGCTTCTCGAGCCCGCTCACCTCGAGCAGGTTCTCGGACGTGCTGCTGGTCGTCACGGCGTACTCCTTCGCTGCCGGCGCCCGGGCGGGCGCCGGCGGGCGTTCACAGGTTCGGGGCGATGTCCTCGACGA
>DATMJT010000493.1:0-11685 GCA_035553735.1 Pilimelia sp. | reverse complement strand
GGAGTCGATCGACGCGATCGTGACCGAGGTCCGCGAGATGACCGAACTGACCATCGAGGTCGCCAACATCGCCAGCGGCGACGTGGAGGAGGCCAGAACGCGGTTCAAGGCCCTCGACGCCGGCATGGCCGACGCCGTCGACCAGGTGCGTCGAGCCCGCGGTGACGCCGCCCGCGACGTCGGTCAGGGCCTCGGTGAGGCGCTGCCGCTCGGTGGCGGCCTCCGCGTTGCAGACGTGCGGGGCGTCGGGGGCACTGCCGTGTCGGGCGTCGGGGGCACTGCCGTGTAGGGCGCCCGCGGCGCTGCCGTGCGGGGCGTGGATCGGGCCGGGGAGGGCTGCGGCCCCGTCGGGGGCACCGGACGTGCCGCGCAGTGCCGGCTCGCCCACGGCGGCCGTCGACCCCGCGGGCGACGGGCGCGGTCGCCAGGTGCCTACCCAGATGCCGACGAGCACCGCACAGGGGAGCACCCAGGCGAGGGTGGCGGCCCCGGCCAGGGCGGCACCAGCACCGCCGGAGCCGGCAGCGAGGGCGAGCCAGGGCAGCCACTTACGCTGGGTGTGGGAAACTTCACCGGCCGCGAACACGGTGGGGTGATCGGTCCTGGGCCCAACGGCCTTAGCCAATCCGGCCGGCGATCGCGGTACGGCGCGGCACACGACGCCCGACGGACGCCCCGGCCTGCCCGGTGGGGCGACGTCGAGGTCCCCGACTCCCAGGAAACCGCCCGAAACCGCCCCGGGCCGATGGTCCCGTCCCGCTCGGGACCTACCGACTGGTAACCCGCTGCCGGTGACCGCCGCCGGCGGCTCGAGCAGCCGGACCGGTACGCCCTTGCGGCGGGGGGTGCTGCGCGCCTTCGGCGCCGATCCGCCCCCGTCACGATCCGGGACCTCGCCCAGGACCTCCGGCCTGCGCGGCTGCCTCGAATCGTGGGCCGCCGTGCGCGATGGCGGCGACGCGGTCCGGGCCGTCGGGTACAACGGTTTCCAGGGCTCGCGTGAGCCGGTCCTGCGCGCCACCTCGGGACGCGGCCCGGCGGCCGGCGTGTTCTGGAACGTCAACGCCCTGACCTGCCTGCCATTCGCCGAGCGCGGGCGCCTAGAGTCTGCCTGTGAATGTCCACCGGGCCCCGGCCGGTGACGGCGGACGGGCCCCGTCCGCGCGGCGCCCCGGCGCCGCCGCTCGACGCGTCGCGTGACCGACCCACCGTCCCTGCTGCGCGCGCTGCGGCCGGAGAACCAGGCCGACCTCTACGGTTTCTACGACCGGCTGCGCGCCGCCGGCCCGTGTCACTGGGACCGCGCGCTGTCGGCCTGGGTGGTCACCAGCCACGAGCTGGTCAGCGCCGCCGCCGGCGACCCGCGGCTGTCGTCCGTGCGTTACCCGGATCTGGCGTCGGTCGAGCCGGAGCTGCGTCCGCTGGCCGCCGTCCTGAGTCGCCAGATGCTCTACTCTGACGCGCCCTCCCACCCCCGGCTGCGCGGCGCCGTCGCCCGGGCCTTCACCGCCCGGGCGGTCGAGCTGCTGCGGGAGCAGATCGCCCGCACGGTGGACGGGATCCTGGACCGGGCGCTGCCGCGCGGCCGGATGGACCTGGTCGCCGAGCTGGCCCTTCCCCTGCCGCTCAGCGTCATCTGCGACCTGCTCCAGGTGCCGGCCGGCGACCGGGGGCCGGTGCGCGTGTGGTCGGCCGACGTCGCGTCGGTGATCGGCAACGCCCGGCTGTCGCCCGAGGAGAACACGGCGGCGACCCGCAGCATGGACGCCATGCTGGAGTACTTCCGGGAGCTGATCGGGCGCAGGGTCGACGACCCCCGGCCCGGGCTGCTGCGGGATCTCGCGCTGGCGCAGCGCGCCGCCCGGCTCACCCCGGAGGAGGCGCTGGCCAACACCGCGCTGGTGCTCATGGCCGGTCACGAGACGACGACGCACTTCATCGGCAACGCCGTGCTGGCCCTGCTGCGCGCCCCGGAGCAGGCTGCCCGGCTGGCCCGTGACCCGGGCCTGCTGCCGCGCGCGGTCGAGGAGCTGCTGCGCTACGACGCGCCGGTGCAGTTGCTGCTGCGGCGTGCCCGGCACGACCTGGAGCTGGGTGGTCGGGCGATCCGTGCGGGACAGCCGCTGCTGCTGGTCTGCGGGGCGGCGAACCGGGACCCGGCGGCGTTCCCGGACCCGCACACCCTGGACCTGGGTCGGGCCGGTGCCCGGCACGTGTCCTTCGGGCACGGCCCGCACTTCTGCCTGGGCGCCGGACTGGCCCGGCTGGAGGTCGAGGTTGCGCTGCGGGCGCTGCTGACCCGGCTGCCCGGCCTGCGACTGGCGGCGGACGCGGACCTGCGCTGGCACCGCAGCCTCAACTTCCGCGGGCTGGAGCGGCTCGACGTGTGCTGGACCGCGCCCGTCACCCCGACCGGGTAGCCCGGGCCCGGCTCCGGTGCCAGCCCCGGCCTCGGCCCCGGCGGCCCGCCGGTCCGGGTCGGGCCCGGCCCGCGGTGGGGTGGTGCTGGGTACAGGTCGGATCCGGGCGCCAGCGACCTGGTCCCGGCCCCGTGCTGCTCCCTAGGGTGATCACGTGACCGACCCCAGGGCGCCGCGACGGCCGCGGCGCGGACCCGCCACCACGGAGCTGCTCCGGCACGCACCGTGGTCCGCCACGGCGTGGCGGCTCACCGCCCACGTCCTCACCGGCGGGGTGGTCGGGCTGCTGACCGGCGGGGTAGTCCTCGCCCTCGCGCTGCTCGCCGCGGGGCTCGCCGTCACCGTGCTGCCGGCGCTCGGCGTACTGCTGCTGCTGGTCGGCTGCGTCCGCGCGTTCGCGGCGCTGCACCGCTCCCGCCTCGCCGCGTTCCTCGGCGTGGCGATCCCGGCGCCGCCGGCCCCGCAGCCGGGCCGGTGGCCGGACCGCAGCCCGGCGACACCTGGCGGCAGTTCGCCTACCACCTCTTCGCGATGCCCGCCAATGCCGCGGCGGCGGCCGTCCTCGCGTTCACCTGGTCCGCCGGGCTCCTGCTCACCCTGGCGCCCCTGCACACCGGGCTGCCCGCCGGCGAGCCCGGCTCGCCGGCGCGCCCGATTCCCGCGGTCCTTACCCTCGTCGCCGTGGGCGTCGCCCTGCTGGCCGTCGCCCCGTGGCTCGCCGCCGGCCTCACCGCCGTCGACCTGAGGGTTGCGCGGGCCCTGCTGGGGCCCAGCCGGCGCGCCGAGCTGACCCGGCGGGTGGCCACCCTGGCGCGCAGCCGCGCCGACCTCGTCGAGGCCGCCGACGCCGAGCGCCGGCGCATCGAACGGGACCTGCACGACGGCATGCAGCAGCGGCTCGTCGCGCTCGCCATGAACCTCGGCCTGGCCCGGGCCTCCTTCCCCGACGCACCCGACCCGGTGCGTGACGCCCTCGCCCGGTCGCACGACGACGCCAAGCAGGCGCTGGCAGAGCTGCGGGCCGTGGTGCGCGGCCTCTACCCGGCCGTGCTGGACGACCGCGGCCTGGACGCCGCCCTGTCCGGCATCGTCGCCCGGTCACCGGTGCCCGCCCGGCTGGCCGTGGACCTGCACCGCCGCCCGCCGGCACAGGTCGAGGCCGTCGCCTACTTCGTGGTGGCCGAGTCGCTGGCCAACGTCGCCAAGCACGCCCGGGCGTCCCGGGTCGACGTCCGGGTCGCGCTGCCGGCCGGCGGCGACCGGCTGCGGGTGTCCGTGACCGACGACGGGCGCGGGGGAGCGCGACCGGAGCGCGGCACCGGCCTGCGCGGCCTGGCGCAGCGGGTGGCGTCGGTCGACGGCTCCCTGCGCGTGGACAGCCCCGACGGGGGACCGACGACGATTCTCGTGGAGCTGCCGTGCGGGTCGTGATCGCCGAGGACTCGGTGCTGCTACGCGAGGGGCTCGTCCGGCTGCTGGAGGCGTCGGGCCTGCACGTCGCCGCGGCGGTCGGTGACTCCGACGCGCTGCTCGACGCCGTCGAGACCCACCGTCCGGACGCGGTGGTCGTCGACGTGCGCATGCCGCCGGGCCACAGCGACGAGGGGCTGCGCGCCGCGCTGACGCTGCGCCGCCGGTGGTCCCAGCTGGCCGTGCTGGTGCTGTCCCAGTACGTCGAGGAGCGCTACGCCGCCGAGCTGCTCTCCCGGCCCGGCGGTCGGATCGGGTACCTGCTCAAGGACCGGGTCGCGGACGTGGCGGAGTTCGTCGACGCCCTGCGCCGGGTGGCCGGCGGCGCCACGGTGCTCGATCCCGAGGTCGTCGCGCAGCTGCTCGTGCGGCACCGCGGCGACCCGCTGCACCGGTTGACCCCGCGCGAGTCACAGGTGCTCGCGCTGATGGCCGAGGGCCGCTCCAACTCCGGCATCGCCGCCGCGCTCGTGGTCAGCGAGAGTGCGGTCGCCAAGCACGTCAACAGCATCTTCACCAAGCTCGACATCGCCATGGTCGACAACGACCACCGGCGGGTGCTCGCCGTCCTGCAGTTCCTGCGCTCCTAGGGGGAATCGTGTCCACCGTCATCACCGAGCCCGCCGGCGGCCCGCCCGGGCGCACCGCGTGGCGCGCGCTAGGCGTCGTGGCCAGCGTGCTGGTGCTGCTGCTCGCCGGCCTGCTGGCCTGGGGTTGGCTGGCCCCGCGCCGCACCGAGGAGCGGACGCAGACGTACCGGCAGCCGGTCGGCCGGGTCCAGGTCGAGGTCGACGCCGGGGACGTCACCGTCGTGGGCGCATCCGCGGGCGGCGAGGTCACCGTCGAACGCCGGCTGGCCTGGCGGACGGCCCGTACGCCGACCGTCGCGGAGACCTGGAGCGGGGACGCCCTGCGGGTCACCGGGCGCTGCCCGTCCACCGGGCTGACGCTGGGGCTCGGCGGCGACTGCAGCATCGAGCTGGTGCTCCGGGTCCCGCCGCAGGTCGCGGTCGAGGTGCGCACCGACGCCGGCGCCGTGCGGCTGCGCGACCTCACCGGGGAGGTGCAGGTGGCCGTGTCGGCAGGCGACGTGTCCGCCGACGCGCTCGCCGGTCCGCTGCGCATCCGCTCGGACAGCGGGGAGATCTCCGCCGCCGGCCTGCGCGGCGACCGGGTGGAGGTGCGCGCCGATGCCGGCGAGATCCGGCTGGGGTTCGCGGAGCCGCCGGCCGCGGTGTCGGTGGTGTCCAGCGCCGGCGACGTGACGGTCGAGCTGGCCCCCGGGTCGTACCGGGTCAGCGCCGACACGGACGCGGGCCGGCGCCGCGTCGAGGTGACCAACGACCCGGCGGCGGCGCGCACGGTCACCGCCCGCACCGAGGCCGGCGACATCCACATCCGCTACGCCGACTGACGACGTGGACATCCCGGCGTCGCGGTGCGCCGCCCGGTCGCCGCGCCGGTGCCCCGGGGTATCGGTGCCCTGGTGTAATGGCGGCGTGAGCCGTGCCGTCGAGGAATCCCACCGTCGCATGCTGCGCGCCCGCGACGCGATGGACCGCGGGTACGCCGAGCCGCTGGACGTCGCGGCGCTGGCCCGCATCGCGCACGTGTGCCCGGCGCACTTCATCCGCACCTTCCGGGCCACGTTCGGCGAGACGCCGCACCGGTATCTGCAGCGGCGCCGGGTGGAGCGGGCCATGTTCCTGCTGCGGGAGACCGGCCGCAGCGTGACCGAGGTCTGCCTGTCGGTCGGCTTCGGCAGCCTGGGCACGTTCAGCCGGACGTTCCGCGACATCGTCGGCCAGTCGCCGACGGCGTACCGCAGGCGAGCCCTGCCCAGGTCGGCGCCGGGCTGCTTCACGATGGCGTACTCCCGCCCCGCGTCAGTTTCGGAGAAGCGTGCCGACGCCGCCGGACGCTAACGTGACCCCATGCTCAACAAGATCCGTATTTCCCACATCTTCGTGTTCGACCAGGACGAGGCACTCGACTTCTACGTCGGCAAGCTGGGCCTGGAGGTGGCCGACGACGTGGACCTCGGGTTCATGCGCTGGCTGACCGTGCGGGTGCCCGGTGACGACCCGGAACGCGTCATCCTGCTGGAGAAGCCCGGCCCGCCGGCGATGGACGGCAAGACCGCCGAGCAGGTCCGCGAGCTGGTCGCCAAGGGGGCGAGCGGGTTCTCGATCGGCTTCACCACCGACGACGCCCACCGGACCTACGAGGAACTCAAGGCCAAGGGCGTCGAAATGACGGACGGCCCGACCGAGCAGTCGTACGGCATCGACTTCGGCGCGCGGGACCCGTTCGGCAACCACTTCCGCGTGCTCCAGCCACCCGCCGGGTAGCCCCGACGCGCTGGCCCTTGGCCTCCCCTGGCCGGCGGCAACCGGCCTGCCTGGCGGGCCGCCGCCGCATCCGCGGCCGTGTGCCTGGCCCCGGTCACCGCCACGGTGCTGCCGCTGGGCGGCTCCTGGCCCAGGAGCGACCGGCGTAGCCGGTCTCGCCGTACGGTGGGGTCAGCCGACCCGGTCCAGGAAGCCGAGCACCCGCCGGGTCAGCTGCGCGGCGGCCGGCTCGTCGTAGGACGGGAGGCTGCGGTCGGTGAACAGGTGCTCGGCGCCGGGGTAGAGGAACAGCTCGGCGTCGTCGGCCGCGGCGACCAGGGCCCGGGCGGCGTCGATGTCCCCCTCCTCCACGAAGAAGGGGTCGGACGCCATGGCGTGCACCTGGACGGGCACGGCCGGCGGCCACCCGCCGAACTCGGACACCGGCACGCAGGCGTGCAGCAGCAGGGCCCCCGCCGCCCCGGGGCGGGTCTGGGCCAGCTGCTGGGCCGGCAGGACGCCGAGGGAGAGGCCCGCGTAGACGAGTCGCGCCGGCAACTCCTCGGCGGCGCGCCGGCCGCGTGCCAGGATCGCGCCGAAGCCGACCTTCCCGGCGTGCGCCACGCCCTCGTCGAGGCTGTCGAACACCCGACCCTCGTACAGGTCGGGGGTGTGGACGGTGTGGCCTGCCGCCCGCAGCGTGTCGGCGAAGCCCCGCACGCCGGCGGTCAGCCCGCGGGCGTGGTGGAACAGCAGCACCTCGGCCATGGGGTGATCCTTCCACGGTGCGGCGCGCGGCGCGCCCGATCGGCGCCACCGGGCACCCCGCCGCGGCTCGGTGCCGGGCCGGCGGGGTGACCCGGCCCGGCCGCGGCCGGACCGGCACCGCCGGGCGACGGCGTGACGGCCGCGGTGCGGGCGGGCGCAGCCGCCGGCAGCACCCTCAGGACCCGTGGCACACGGCCTCGACGTTGTGTCCGTCCGGATCCCGCAGGAACACCCCGTAGTAGCCGGGGTGGTACTCGGGCCACTCCCGCGGCGCGTGCAGGACCTGCGCACCGGCCGCGAGAGCGGCGGCGTGCACCGCGTCGACTGCGCTGCGGTCGGCGGCCCGGAACGCGACGTGAATCTCCCGCGTCTCGGCGCCGGCCGCGGGGCTGAGCCAGAAGTCAGGCTCGCCGGCACCGCTGGTCATGCCCACCACAAAGCTCCCCCCTTGCGGGAAGCGCATCACCTCGCGCATGCCGAGCGGCGCGAAGATGCGTACGTAGAATGCCAGCGACGCCTCGACGTCGGCGACCTGCACTCCGAGATGATCGATCATGGCGGCACGCTAACAGCGGGATACGACGTTCTCGCCGGTCGCGCCGTTCCTGCTGGCCAGCGTCACCGCCGGCGGCCGGCTCAGGTGAGGCTGTCGACGATCTTCCTGGCGCGGGCCTCGTGCTTGGCGTAGGCGTCGGGATAGGCCGACCGCTGTACGGCCTGCGCGGCGGCGGTCAACGGCAGCGCCTGCCACCCGCCGACCTTCGCCAGCCTGGCGTAGAAGACATCGGCGGCGTAGCGGGGGTTCATCAGCTGCGCCACGGTCCCCCAGCCCTGGCTGGGCCGCTGCTGGAACACCCCGACCGAGTCGTGGTCGGTGCCCACGCCGTCGTGGCGGTAACCCAGCGATGCCGGTACGCCGGGATTGGCCAGGTTGCGGAGGTTCGTCTCCTGCATCGCGGTCATGATCGCGACGACCATGGCTCGGGGCGGCATCTTCCGGGCCCGGCCCGCGGCCACGATCACCGCGGCGTGGTCCATCTGTCGCTGGGTGAGCCCGGCGACCGGTGTCGGCCGCGCGGGCCGCTTGGGCGGCGCCGGGGGCGGCGGCGTGCTCGGCGGCGGCGTGCGGCGCTCCCTGCGGGAGGCCGCCGCGTCGGCCAGCTGGCGTCGACGTTCGGCATCGAGCGCCGCCACGGCCCCGTCCGGGCCGGTGCGGCCGGCGGCGGACCCCGCGGGCGGGCTGTCGGAGGGCGTGCCCGGCCAGGGAGGCCCGCCGGAGAGGGCGATCGCGGCCACGGCGGCCACGGCGACTCCGCTGACGCCTGCGACCACGGACCGCCGCCCCGGGGCGGCGGCGTGCCGGCCGCGGCGGCCGCGGCGACGCCGGTGCCGGACCGGCCCTGGTGCGGCGGAGTGGGCGACACGCTGCTCGGGCATCGCACGAGGATAGGCAGGCATCGACCGGAGCCGGCAAGTCGAGGGCGCAGCGACGGCTGAGCGGTGGAGTCGGCATCGGCCGTACGGTTGTCCGTCGACGGCCGACGATACGACATCCTATGTCGCCGTCCGCCTTGGTGGGCTCACGGTGCGTGAATTTGTGGACCGGGGACGCGCTGTCGGTCACGGCGCCCGGGACGGCTGCGCGGCGCCGCGGAGCGCCGGTGCCGTTGTGCCCCCTCGGTAGGCTGTCTCCGTCCACATTGCTGAAGGGGGAGTCATGACCATACTGCTCAGCCGACGTCCCGTCGCGGCGCGGCGCTGTGCCGCGTTGCTCGCCGCCGGTGTCCTGGCCGCGGCCGTCAGTCTCGCGGGTGCCCTTCCCGGGCGGTCCGCGGCGGCTCCGGTAGGGGCGTCCTCGGTGGCGATCGTCGCCGACGGCCCGACCAACGGCGGCTGCGGGCACTGCCCGGCCGCGTAGGTCGCGCCTTCCGGCCGCGTGGGCTTCGTGGCCGCGTGTGCGTCGTGGCCATGTGCGGGGCGGGCCGACGTCCGCCGGTGTGCGGCGGTGTCCGGCGCCGTCCGGAAACGCCGCCGGGCGCCCCGGTGGTGTGCCAGCCTGTGGCGGTCCACGATGGTATGCCACCCTGCGGCGGATCGGGGCCGGGCGACGACGCCCGGCCTCGGCCCGCTGTCTTCGGCCTCCGGGCCCGGGACGCCAAACCCGCCCGGCGTGGCGGGTGGGCGCTGCGGGCGGGACCGCCGCGCGGCGCCCGCGCCGGCAGCCGCTGGCTACCCGGCCGACGCGCGGGCGTAGGTGGTGACGACCGCGCCGCTGTCGAATGTGCGCGACTGCGTGACGACGAACGGAACCGGGGCGAACGGGCCGTCGAACATCGGAATGCCGGCCCCCGCGACCACCCGGTAGCGCTTGACCACGATCTCGTCGATCTCCGGCATGAGCTGTGCGGCCAGCTTGCCGCCCCCGCACAGCCAGATGCCCAGGCCCGGACGGGCCTTGAGCCGACGCACCAGCTCCACCGGGTCGTCGGCGACGATGTGGACGGCCGGGTCGCTCACCGGATCCAGCGTGCGGGAGAAGACGTACTGGGTCAGGTGGGCGTACGGGCTGGTGATGCCCTGCGCCAGGGCCGGCTGGTAGGTGCCGCGACCCATCACGACGGTGTCGAACTCGCGGTTCGGGGCGTCGGCCACGCCGGCCGCCTGCCGCAGGTGGGTGGGCACGGTCTCCGGCCGGGCCTCGTTCATGGCGGCCATGACGTCCGGCTCCATCGGGAAGAACTCGTACTGCCCGTCCGGGCCGGCGATGAAGCCGTCGATGCTGGCGGCGACGTAGTAGGTCAGCTTTCGCACTGGTCCACCCTACGGCGGGGTGGTCCGGCCGGACCGGGCGCCGCGCGGCGCCCCGGCGCGGCGTCCGCTCCGGCGCCGCGGGACAAGGGGCGGGTCCCGCATCCGCAGGCCGCGGTGGTCCCCCGGCGGCGCGGTGCCGGGAGCCGCCGCCACCCGCGACCCGCACCCGCGGCCGCGGTGTCGGCCGGGCCGGCACCGCGGCCGGGCCGGCGTCAGGTCCGGAACGGTCCGGTCACGCAGTAGGTGATCCCGCCGGACGAGGAGCCGGAGGTTCCCCGCTGGGAGGAGAAGTAGAGCCGGTCCCCGGCCGGGGTGAATGCCGGCCCGCAGATCTCGGACGAGGACTGGCCGTTGATCCGCAGGAACACCGAGATCCGGTCGTCCGGGGTGATCATGCAGATCTCCATGTTGCCGCCGTCCTCGGCGACGTACAGGTCGCCGTAGCTGGAGCCGGTGATGTTGTCCACGCCGGTCAGCGGTGCCGGACCCGGGTTGACCAGGTTGTCGTCGTAGGCCAGCTCGTAGGTGCTGGTGGACAGGTTGAGCTGCCACACCCGGTTGTCGCCCTTGGTGGTGAACCACACGGTGTCGCCGGCGTAGTGGCAGCCCTCGCCGCCGTTGAAGGTCTTGGCGCCGGAGACCTGGTACCGGGTGGCGGTCGGCGACCCGTCCGGGTCGGGCACGGTGGCCCAGCTGAACGAGCCGGAGGTGCCGCTGCCGGCCACCAGCACCTGGAGGGTGCCCGCGGACAGGTCGCCCCAGGTGTTCGGGACGAACCGGTAGAGCTTGCCGTCGCTCTCGTCCTCGGTGAGGTAGATGACCCTCCGCTGCGGGTCCGCGGCGGCGGCCTCGTGCTTGAACCGGCCCATCGCCGGGCGGACCGCGGCGGCCCCGCCCAGCGGATAGGTCTCCCAGACCTGGCCCAGGCTGATCTCCTCACAGGACAGCCAGGTGTTCCACGGGGTCTTGCCGCCCGCGCAGTTGTTGTTGGTGCCCGACAGGATCCGCGAGGCGCCGATGATCGCCCCGCTGGAGTTGAAGAGGATCCGGGACGCGCCGCCGCCGGAGCCCGAGCTGGTCTCGGAGTTCGACACATAGATCCAGCCGGTGCCGTTGGGGAACACCGCGCCGCCGTCGGGCGCGTTGTGCCACACGTACGAGGTGCCGCTGACCACCTGGCCGGAGCGGGCGACGATCTGGCTGGTGAAACCGGCCGGGAGTTGGATCCCGTGCGAGTTCGCCGGCTGCAGGGGGCCGTAGGGGCTCGCCGCGTTCTGCGCCGGTGCCGCGTACGCCGCCGACCACGCGGTGAAGGGGAGCGCCATCGCGCCCGCACCCATCACGGTGGCCCGCAGCAGGTTGCGCCGATCCATCAATCCTCCTCATTGGCGGGGGTCCGCAGAAGGTAGCGATGCCGGATGGCCCTTCGGTGATACGGCACGTGAATGCGAATTGACGATCGGTTGTGTGCTGGGTGCGCCGCCGGCCCGCCGTCGCGTCGCCGGAGCGGCCGCCGGGTTGGCGGGTCGACGGCGTCGGATTGGCGGGCCGCCGGTGTCGGATTGGCGGGCCGACGGTGTCGGATTGGCGGGCCGGAGCCCGCCGTCGTCGCGCCTGGCGCACCTGCCGTCGCGCGCCGGCACCGGCGGCTGCCGGGGCCGTGGTGGTCGTCCGCGGCCGGATACAGTGTCGGAGTGGGGGGAACACCGTGGTCAGCACTCTGACGTCGGCAGCCGACGACCACGTGTGCCTGTCGTACGACGACCCCGCGGTCTTCGCGACGCACCCAGCACACAACCGATCGTCAATTCGCATTCACGTGCCGTATCACCGAAGGGCCATCCGGCATCGCTACCTTCTGCGGACCCCCGCCAATGAGGAGGATT
>DATMJT010000492.1:0-10915 GCA_035553735.1 Pilimelia sp. | reverse complement strand
AGTCCGAGGTGACCTCGCCGACCGTCGGCGCGCCCGGTGCCCCCGGGGGCGCGGTGTCCGCCGCCCGGGTGGTGAAGGCCCAGCTGTACGGCCTGCTCATGGCGCCGTCGGCGCCGCGGACCTTCACGGTCAGCGTGTATCGGGTGCCGGCCGCCAGCGGCGCGCGCGGGGTGAAGGTGAACGTGCGGGCGGCGGCGTCGTACCGGTAGTGGCCGGAGACGTCCACGGCGCCGGAGGTCCGCACGAAGGAGTAGCGCAGCGACCCGGCGGCCACCGGTTCGCTGAAGGTCGCCGTGGGGCGGGCGTCGGGCGCCACGTCCCTCGCGTTGTGGGTGGGGGTGACGGCGGTGACGGTGGGCGACGCGGCAAGGGCCGGGGCGCCGAGCCCGCCCGCCGCGAGGGCGCCGGCCAGCGCCGAGGCCAGGAGTCTGCTGATGGTGCGCACGCGATCCTCGTTCCTGCGGGGCGGGAAGGGCCCCGGCGCGGTGGCCGGGGCCCTTCGGTGGCGTTACGGGGTGGCGCAGAAGACGTACGGCGTGACGCTGGCGTTCGCGCCGTTGCGGGTCCAGCCGAAGATCCACTGGCGGTTGGCCTCGTCGGTCTCCACCTTGCGGTTCAGCTCCTGGTCCGCGGACCCGGAGTTGAGCACGTAGCCGCCGCCGATCACGATGGTGCCGACCGGGCAGGACACGATGGACTGGGTGCCGGAGCCGGTCGTGGCGGTCACCGTGACGGGCGAGCCCACCGTCTTGGCCAGGCCGTTGCCGGCCGGGCCCTGGGGCCCGGTCTCGCCCTGCGGACCCTGCGGGCCCGCGTCGCCCTTCGGGCCCTGGGGGCCGGTCTCGCCCTGCGGACCCTGCGGACCCGTCTCGCCCCGCGGGCCGGCGGACCCGTCCTTGCCGTCCTTGCCGTCCGCGCCCTTCAGCGACGCCAGCCACTCCTGGGCGGTGCCCTCGAAGCCGTTGTCCACCGCCAGCTGGTAGGCGTCCTGACCATCCACGCCGCGGCCGACCAGCGACTCCAGCCACTCCTGGAGGGTGCCCACATTCGGGTCGGCGGTCAGCGCGAGTTCGTACGCGCTGGCGCCCGGGATGCCCTGGAGGCCCTGGATGCCCTGCGGACCCGTCTCGCCCTGCGGACCCGTCTCGCCCTGGAGGCCCCGCGGACCGGCCTCACCCTGCGGACCCTGGGCGCCGGCCTCGCCCCGCGCACCGGTCTCGCCCTGCGGACCCACCGCGCCGTCCCGACCGTCCAGCCCCGGAAGGCCCTGGAGGCCCTGAACGCCCTGCGGCCCCATCTCGCCCTGGACGCCCTGCGGACCGGCCTCACCCTGAGCGCCCTGCGGACCCTGCGGACCGATCTCGCCCTGCAGGCCCTGGGGACCCTGCGGACCCATCTCGCCCTGCGGACCCTGCGGACCGGCCTCACCCTGGGGGCCCACCGCACCGTCCCTGCCATCCACACCCGGCAGACCCTGCGGGCCCGCGGCCCCGGCCGGGCCCGCCGGCCCGGCCGGGCCGGTGGCACCCCGCGGACCCGTGGCGCCGGTGGCGCCGGTGGCGCCCCGCGGTCCGGCCGGTCCCTTGTGGTTCCAGCTGAACACCTTCTCGGTGCGGTTGCAGCGGGCGCCCGCCTGGTAGTCGATGACGCGGATCGCTCCGGACGACGGGTTCCGACAGGCGGTGATCACGCCGGTGCTGCTGTGTGGCACTGCCGCGTACGCAGCCGAGCCAACGCCCACGAGGACGGCCGCCGCGGCCGCGGTCACCGCAGCGAACTTGCGCTTGTTGGAACGGAGGTACATCCGATCTCCTCTAGTGGTTTGGTGCCCGAGGCCCGGTCGCCGGGTGGGCGGAGTGTGGTCAGCTAGTTGGGCGGTGCCGTGACGACCCGTTCGAGCGGCCGGTCGCGCGGCGGGCGCGGGGGCGCCGGAAGCTGGTCCGTGTTCGTGGACTGGCTGCCGCGGGAGGTGGTGCCCGGGCCCTCGGGGCGGGCGTCGTGCCACGCCGCCGCGCCGGCGCCGCCCACCAACAGCACCGCGGCCACGACGAGCAGGGACAGGCGTTTGCGCACGGGTCTACTCCGGAGGGTCTCGGCAAGCGACGTGGCTTGCGCAGGACACGGTTGAGGAACCGTCCGACGGACGGCGTTCGGGAGATGCGCCGCGGCGACCGGACGCGGCCGGACCGGGCGGCAGAGATCAAGGGGTCGCCGGACGGCCGCGCGGGCCGACGACGGCGTCAGCGACGGGCCGCTACCGGGCCGCAGGTGGCCGAGGCGTACCGAATGGGGGCAAGGCTGCGCCGGCCATGAGTCTCCCGAGCACGTCGAACGTACGGGCTCGGTTTCGCCACTGGCTCCCTGCCGGGCCAAAGGGCGACCAGCGACGCCCGGCAGATCTACGCCTTCCCGACAACCCAGGCTGGGTTGATGGCTCCAAGGTAGCCCGCCGGTTGCGAGCACGTTGTCGGTCACGCAGGCAGATGACTCATCCGAATGTCCGCGTTTCGCGATGGCTTGGCCGCACTTGTCGGCTCCCGTACCGCGGACAGCCTTTCTCACCCGCGTTCTCACCCCGCGCGCGGGCCGCGACCGGCCGACTCACGGCCGGCACGGTGACCGGCGGCCGCGGGCGGCGCGGCGGCGTGCGTACGACAGCTGTTCGAACGTATGGTCTGCACCATGAATCCGGCGACCTCGTCCGCGGCATCGCGCCCCGCCGCCACGTCGACCGGCGGGGCCGGCGAGGTGTTCACCCGCCCATGGGTCGTCGACCTTGTGCTCGACCTCGCGGACTACCGGCCCGAACGGGACCTGACCGAGTTGCGCCTGGTGGAACCGGCGTGCGGGCGGGAGCGTTCCTGACCGCGGTGGCTCGGCGGCTCGGCGAGTCGTGCCGCCGGCACGGACGGTCCCTGCTGGCGGCCCGCGACGCGGTGCGGGGATACGACCTGTCGGCCGGCAACGTGCACGCCGCGCGGCACGCCGTGGCCGAGGCCCTGGCTGGGGACGGCTGGCCGGCGGACGTGGTGCGGTGCGTGGCCGCCGCCTGGATCGTCGAGGCGGACTACCTGTTGCTGCCGGACGCCGACGTGGCCGGGGCGGACGTCGTGGTGGGCAACCCCCCGTACGTGCGGTTGGAGGACGTCCCCGAGTGGCGGATGCGCCGCTACCGCCGCACCTGCCCGACGATGACCGGCCGGGCCGACCTGTATGTCGGGTTCTACGAGCGCTCGCTGCGCTCCCTCACCACCGGAGGGCGGCTCGCATTCATCTGCGCGGATCGCTGGATGCGCAACCAGTACGGCCGCGCACTACGACGGATGATCACTACAGGGTTCGCCGTCGAGGCGGTCGTGACCATGCACGACGTCGACGCGTTCGAGGATCAGGTTTCCGCGTATCCGGCGGTCACCCTGATCCGCCGGGGCGCGCAGCGCGGCGCCGCGGCGGTGCAGACCACCCGCGAGTTCGACCGGGAGGCAGCCCATGACCTCGTGGAGTGGCTGCACGATCGCCGCGGCATGGCCGACACCGGCAATCGATCAGGCCGCGGGTTCTCCGCTTCCCGCCTACCGCACTGGTTCTCCGGGGACGAGCTGTGGCCCTCCGGTTCACCAGAGCGGCTGGCGATGATCGACTCGATTCAGGAGAAGTTCCCGCCCATCGGCGACCCGTCGTCGCATCCGGGTCGGCATCGGTGTGGCGACCGGCGCGGACGGCGTGTTCGTCACCGCAGACCCCGAACTGGTCGAGCCGTCCCGCCTGCTGCCGCTGGCGATGGTGCGTGACACGATCCACGGAACGCTGCGCTGGTCAGGTCACTTCCTCGTCAACCCCTGGGACGACGAGGGCCAGCTCGTCGATCTCGCGCAGTACCCCCGGCTGGCCCGCTACCTGCGACGCAATGCCGAGCGGCTGCGCGCCCGGCACGTCGCACGTCGCCAGCCGCAGCGCTGGTACCGCACCATCGACAAGGTCGACGCGTCGCTGACCGCCCGCCCCAAGCTGCTCTTCCCCGACCTCAAGCTCACCAGCGAGCCCGTCCTCGACCCCGGCGGCTGCTACCCGCACCACAACCTGTACTACGTGACCTCCGATACGTGGGACCCCCGGGTGTTGGGCGGCTTGTTGATGTCGAAGGTGGCGGAAGCGTTCATCGACGCATACGCGGTGAAGATGCGGGGAGGGACCCTGCGCTTCCAGGCGCAGTACCTGCGTCGGATATGCCTGCCGACCGAGGGGCAGCTGACCGAGGCAGACCGGCGCGCGCTGGCCGAGGCGTTCGATCGGCGCGACGCCGCCGCCGCCACACGCGCGGCGCTCCCGCTCTACGGTCTGAATAGCGTGCCCGACTAGGAGTGCGAATGGACGCCCCTCATCCCGCGCAGGCGGCCGTACGGGCGTTCTGGCAGGCCCGACGGGAGGCCGCCGACCGGCAGGCCGCCCGCGGCCGTCCGGACGCAGGTCAACGAGGCGCCGTGACCGCCGGCACGCACCTGGCAGCCCTGACCGACATCGTCGCGCAGGAGTTCGTCAACGCCGGCCGCTGCCGCGAGACCTGCCGGACCCGACCTGGACGACCGCGGCTACCGCGCCGCGCAGCTGGCGGCCGGGCTGGTGGAGGGACGGCTGCACCTGGCGGCGTACGCCCTCGGTGCCAGCGCCACCGGCATGACGTTCCTGGACTCCGAGCTGCCGGCGCTGCTCGGCGGGCCGGACGAGCTGGCCGGGTTGCTGTTCACCTGCGTCGGCGTCCCGGCGTACGCCGCCCGGCGCGGCGGGCGGCCCGGCGCGCCGGTGCTGTTCCGCAGCGTGGCGCCGCGGACGGTGCCGCCCAGCTGACCCGGCGCGCCGACACCACCGCGGCGGCGGGCGCGACGGGCGACCGCACGGGCCCGGCGAGGCACGAGGGCCGCCCGCGGATTCCGTCACGAAATGTTCACCTCCGGTCGTTACGCTTCCCGTGCGCCCGGCGCCCCCAGACCCGGGGCCGGGCGTCCCGTCAGACCCGTCGGGCCCGCGGGCGGCACGGCCGGTGGCAGTCACGGCGCCGGATCTAGTCGCTGAGGAGATCGGCCAGCGTGGCGGCGTTGCGCTGGGCGTAGTCGCGGTAGCAGTTGTTCATCAGCACGTGGGTCTCGGCCGCCTCGTCGGCCAGTGCACGCAGCCTCGGCGCCCACTCGCGCAGCTCGGCGTCCGAGTACTCGTAGCCGAACTTCTCGTGGATGTCCTTGCTGGTCCACCGGTCGCTGTGCCCGTGGAAGCGCATCACGGCCAGGTCCGCGGTGGCCGCCAGCACCGGCGGGACCGACGACCGGTGGCCCTGCGGCATGTCGACGCTGACGTAGGGCAGCCCGTGCCGGCGCAGGAAGTCCAGCGTCTCCTCGCGGTTGTCGCCGTCGAACCAGGAGGCGTGCCGGAACTCGAACACCGCCCGCAGTGGGGCGCAGCGCCGCTGCACCTCCACCAGGTAGTCCTTGTTGTCCCGCCGGATGGTGAACCACGGCGGGAACTGGAACAGCACCGCGCCGAGCTTGCCGGCCTCGACCAGCGGGTCCAGCGCGGACAGGAACCGGGTCCAGACCTCCTCGTACGCCTGCGCGGGCAGCGCGTCGGGGTAGACCGTGGCCCGCTCGGTCCGCGGACGTAGGTCCTGGTAGAGCGCCGACACCCGGGTGGGGTGGCCGGTCAGCAGGCTGAACGCCTTGATGTTGAACGTGAAGCCGGGCGGGGTGCGCTGAGCCCACAGCGCCGCGGTCCGCTCGCTGGGCGGATGGTAGTAGGTGGCGTCGACCTCGACCAGCGGGAAGTGCTTCGCGTAGTGGGCCAGCCGCTTCTGCGGGGTTTCCGCGGACGCCGGGTACCAGCCGGACTCCAGCAGCGTCCGGTCCGTCCACGAGGCGGTGCCGACCTTGATCTCGCCCATCGCGCACTCCCCCGGTGCGGCGCCGCGGGCCGGCGTGCTCCGACCACCGGCCGCTCCGTGCCCGGGAACCCGCCGCCGGCCTCAGCCGGCGCGGCGCTCCCGCTGCTGCTTGCACGACACGCACGCGGTGGCCCACGGGAAGACCGCCAGGCGCTCCACCGGGATCGGGTCGCTGCACTCCTCGCACCATCCGTACGCGCCCTCGGACAGCCGCTCCAGCGCGTGCAGCACCTGGGCCCGCCGGTCGCCGATCGACCGGATCAGCGACAGCTCGCGCTCCCGCTCGGAGCTCTTGGCCCCGCTGTCGGCGTCGTCGTCGCCCGCGGTGTCGGACAGCTGCTCGCGGTTGAGCGTCTGACTCTCGGCCACGGTCCGCTGGTACTCGGCGTCGAGCTCCTCGAAGCGCTGGCGCAGTCCCGCGTGGATCTGGTCGATCTCGGCCTGGGTACGGCCCGCACCGGCCCGCGGGGAGGTGAGACGGGTGTCATCGACGAGCATGGCGTCCTCCGTGACTCGGGCAACGGTGCGGTCGGCCGGGGACCCGGCAACCGCGATCCCCGTGTGGCCCGGCAGGTACCCGTGGCCTGAGCACCGCAAACCGCGCCGTCCCAAGTTTCTGATCAGGACCTTGGCGCGGGCCGGCGATCCCAGACCACCCTGACCCGGGCCCGCTCGTCGAGCCGGTAGCCGACGCCGTGCACGGTGGCCACCAGCGGCGTGGCCTCGCCGACCTTGGCACGCAGCCGCCGCACGTGCACGTCCACGGTGCGCACCCCGGTCTGGTCGTAGCCCCAGACCGCGCGCAGCAGGTCCAGGCGGCGGAACGCGCGGTCGCGGTGCTCGGCGAGGAACAGCAACAGGTCGAACTCCAGGCGGGTCAGCCGCACCGGCGTGCCGCCGCGCAGCACCGTCCGCGAGGCGGGGTAGACGTACAGCCCGTCGTCGGGTGCCGCGGTGCGCGGCCCCGGCGGGCGCGCCTCGGGCCACCCCGCGGGGGCGACCACGCGCACGGCGTCCTCCCCGAGCGCGCCGGCCAGCTCGCGCACGGCCTGGGCCAGGCGCGCGGCCGCGGCCGGCACGCGGTCACCCGACAGAGTGATTTCGAGGGTGACGGTCACCGGTTCCCCGTAGGGACCTGCGGCGCCGGTGCCGGCGGCCGCGCGGGCCGGGGCCGCGGGCGGCTCGGCGGCGTCGGGCGGACCGGCGGCGGGCGGACCGGCGGCCGGGCACCGGCCGGGGACGGGCGGTCGCTCGGAGCTGGTGGGGCACACGGCGGGGGCCGTGACGGTCATCGGGCCCCCCTGCGGGGGGCCTGCCGCGCCACGGAATCCGGTACCACGCGGAGATCGTACCCGTGCGTCGCCAGGGGGTGACAGAGGGAAGCGCCGGGGTCCGGTGCGCCGCGGCGCACCGGACCCCGGCGTCGCCCGGCCCGGCGCCTCAGGCCCGGGATCGGGTTTCCGGCACGGCCCGGCTCCTCGGGCGCGACCCGGCGCCTCGGGCCGGGACAGGGTGTCAAACCCGGGACAGGGCCTTGTCGCTGACCACGCAGTGCAGCCCGAACTGCCGGGCCCGGCGGCGGGCGAAGTCCGCGAGCCCCGGGTGGTCGGCGTAGTCCAGGGCGTACAGGTCCAGGTCCAGCACCAGCAGCTGCTCGGCGATCTGGGCGTGGAACTCCAGCACGTCCGGCGGCCACGGGGCGTAGCCGCCGTCGTCGGTCCAGCGCACCGAGAACGACTCGAACAGCACCCCGTCCACCAGCGCCGCCAGCGCCGGCAGGAGACCGAAGCCGCGGTTGGCCAGCAGGTACTCCGGCGCCGTCTCGGCGCGCAGGGCGGCGATCAGGGTGAGCAGGTGCGGCACGTCCTCCGGGTAGGTGTGCTCCACGTTGAGCGTGTCCAGGAACAGGCCCCGGAATCCGGCGGACATCGCCGCCCGGGCCTGCCCGATGACGTGCTCCACCCAGCCGGGGTGCCCGACGTGGACGAACGCGCCGCCCCAGTCGGGGTTGCGGTCCGGCCGCTGCCACGGCGCGGGCGGCCCGGTGTCCTCCGACAGCGACAGGTACGCCAGCGGCTGGGTGCCCCGCTCCCCCAGCACCGCCAGCTCCTCCGGTCGGTAGAAGTCCGGCTGCAGGACCACCCTGCGGTACCGGGCGAGCGCGTCGACCCGCCCGGCACCGTAGTAGAAGCAGAGCGGCTCAGCCATTGCCCCGGTACCACTCGAAGGTCCGCCGGACCCCCTCCTCCAGCGGCACCTGCGGCTCGTACCCGGTGAGGGCACGCAGCCGGCTCAGGTCCGGGCAGCGCCGGGCCACCGAGCCCGGCGGGGCGGGCAGCGCCTCCACCGCCGGGGACACCCCCGCCACGCGCAGCACCAGCTTGGCCAGGTCGGCGATGTTGGTCTCGTCGGCGTCGTTGCCGATGTGCACGATCTGGCCGGCGGCCTCCGGCGTGGCCATCAGCCGCAGCATCGCCTCCACCGCGTCGTCGACGTGGCAGAACGCCCGGAACTGGTCGGCTCCCGGCACCCGGAAGGGATCCTCCCCGCGGACCGCGCGCAGCGACATCTCGGGAATCACGTGGTCGGCGCCCATCCGGGGGCCGTACACGTTGTGGAAGCGGCCCACCACGGCCTCGAAGCCCTTGGCCTTCGCGCCGTGGATGAAGGCGGCCTCGCCGAGCAGCTTGCTGATCGCGTACGCGAACCGCGGCGCCGTGACGTCGCGGATCATCACCGGGACGTCCTCGGCCGTGGGCACCGGCACCACCCCGGCGTCCACGCCGCCGGCGTAGACCTCGCTGGTGGAGGCGAAGAAGACCCGCTCGCCCGGCGCCACCCAGTCCAGCAGGTGCAGCGCCACCAGGGTGTTGATCCGCACCACCCGGGACGGGTCGGACTCCACGTTGCGCACCCCGACCACCGCGGCCAGCAGGTAGATCTGGTCCCAGCCGTGCGGCAGCACCGCCCAGGTGGCCGGATCGGTCAGGTCCCCGGAGACCACCTCGACCGACTCGTGGGCGCGCAGTGCGTCCACGTCGGCGTCCTGGCGGCCGCGGGAGAAGTCGTCCACGATCGTCACCCGGTGGCCGTCGGCGACCAGCCGGCGGGCCAGGTGCAGGCCGATGAAGCCGGCCCCGCCGAGCAGCAGCGCCCTCACGCGGCACCCCCGACGGTGACGGCGGGCCGACCGGCGTCCGCGGTGTTGCCGACCGGCAGCGGCAGGTAGCCGATGCCGGCGTAGCGCACGCCGGCCGCGGTGACCGCCGCCTCGTCGAGGATCCGCCACGAGTCGTAGATCACCGCCGGGGGCCGGTCACCGAGCAGGGTCTCCACCCGCAGCGACCGGTAGTCCGGGTGGTCGATGACCACCAGCACGGCGTCGGACTCCCCGAACGCCTTGTCCAGGCTCACCGGCTCGCCGCCGTACTGGCGGATCACCTCGTCGCTGACCAGCGGGTCGTGCCCGAGCACGGTGAGCCCGGCGGCCTCGAAGACCGGCCGCATGGTGGCGATCGGGGTGCCGCGCATGTCGTCGGTGGGCGGCCAGCCCTTGTACGCCCAGCCGAGCACGGCCAGCCTCGCGCCGCGGGTCTCTCCGCGGGTGGTGCGGATCAGGTCCACCACGGTGTTGGCCACGTGCACCGGCAGGTACTCGTTGAGCTCGCGGGCCCGGCCGACCAGGAACGGCTCCCGCACCGTGGCGCTGTCGATCATGATGTACGGGTCCTTGGACAGGCAGCCGCCGCCCACGTAGCCGGGCTTGGACAGGTCCGGCCGCGGGTAGTCCAGGTTGGTGGCCCGGATGACCTCCAGCGGGTCCAGCCGGTGCCCCTCGGCGATGAGCGCGATCTCGTTGCCGAAGGAGTAGATCAGGTCGGTGTGGCAGTTGTTGGCCAGCTTCACCAGCTCCGCCGTCTCCAGGCTGGACACCGGGACCAGCTGGTTGGCCAGCCCGCCGAAGAAGTCCAGGCCCGCGCGCAGGCTCTCGTCGTCCAGGCCGCCGACGACCTGCGGCAGCTCCACCAGCTCGCGCAGCGCCTGGCCCTGGATGGTGCGCTCCGGCGCCATCACCAGCTTGGCCGCGCCCCACGCCTGCACCAGCGGCGGCAGGACGACCGCGCGGCTGGTGCCGACCGGGACGGTGCTGCGCACCACGACCAGCGTCTCGGGGCCACACCACTGCGCGACCTGGGCGGCCGCGGCCTCCAGGTTGGCCAGGTTGGGCCGGTGGGTCTGCTCGTCGACCGGGGTGGAGACGCAGAGCACGGCGACGTCGACGCCCTCGGCGGGCAGCCGGTCCCCAATGAAGATCGTCTTACCGACCTGCGCGGCGAAGACCTCCTCGACGCCGGGCTCGTAGATGTGCGGGCGGCCGCGCGAGAGCGCCTCCAGCACGGCGGGCTGCACGTCGACCCCGTGCACCACGAAGCCCTTGCGGGCCAGCGCGGCGGTCAGGGTGAGGCCGACGTACCCCATGCCGACGACTCCGATCGTCAGGGGCATTTCGTTTCTCCTTCGTGTGCGGGGTGACGCCGGCCACGCGGGCCGGCGCGTCGAGCTGGTCGACCGGGCGCCGTCGCCCGGCCGAAGGGGTGCGGACCGGCCGGCGGGGTCGCCGGGGCCGGGCCCGCGGTTCAGCGCGCGGACGGACCGTCGGCCCAGACCGCCTTCACCGAGGCGGCCAGGTCGTAGCCGGGGGCCCAGCCCAGCATGGCGGCGGCGCGGGCCGGGTCGCCGCGCATCCACGACACGGCCGCCGAGCGCGCGGGCCCGCCGCCGGACTCGCGGATCTCGCCGGTGAAGCCGGCCTCGGCGGCCAGCAGCCGGACCACCTCGCGCGAGGTCACCGCGCGCCCGCTGGCCGCGTTGACCACCCGGTGCGGCAGCTCGGGGGCCAGCGCGCCGGCGACCACGGCGGCCGCGACATCGCGGACGTCCACGAAGTCGCGGTACGCCGACAGGTCGCCCAGCGTGATCGCCGAC
>DATMJT010000491.1:0-6596 GCA_035553735.1 Pilimelia sp. | reverse complement strand
CCGGCGTGCCGGGGCCGCCGGACGGCGCGGGGGTGCGGCCGGCGTCGGCGCGTTCGTGCAGTAGCAGCGCCAGCGTGGTCGCGGTCTTGCCCAGGCCCATGTCGTCGGCGAGGATCCCGCCCACGCCCAGGCGGGACAGGAACGCCAGCCAGGACAGGCCCCGCTGCTGGTACGGGCGGAGCGTGCCGGCGAAGCCGGCCGGCGTGGGTACCGGAGCCAGCCGGTGCTCGGCGTCGCCGCACAGCAGGTCCCCCAGCGGGCCGTCGGCGTCCACCGACACCACCGGGATGTCCTCGGGGCCGCCGGCGGCCACCTCTCGGAGCACCTGGTGGCCGGTCAGCTCGCCCTGACGGTGCCGCTCCAGGGCGCCCAGTGCCGCGCGCAGCTGCCGCTCGTCCAGCTCCACCCACTGCCCGCGCACGCGGACCAGCGGCACCTTCAGCCGGACCAGCTCGGCCAGCTCGTCCGGGCCGATGGACTGGTCGCCCACGGCCAGCTCCAGCCGGAAGTCGACGAGCTGATCCAGACCGAAGCCCTGGTCCGCGGCGGCGCCGGGCCCGGTGGCGCCGGCGGTGCCGGCCCGGGTGCGCGCGGTCAGCCGCAGGCCGAGGCCCCGCCGACCGGCCCAGGCCGGCAGCTGGACGCCGTACCCGGCGGCGGTCAGCAGCGGGGCGGCCTGCCGCAGGAACTCGGCGGCCTCCCCGGTGTCCAGCGGCAGCGCGGTCGGCCGCGGGTGACGCAGCGCCTCGTACAGGCCGGGGTAGAGGCGGCGCGCCCGGCCGAGTCCGGCCAGCAGCACCTCCTCGGGGGCGCGGGTCGCGCCCGGCACCCGATCCCCGGCCCACACCCGCGCCGCGGGTACGTACAGGCTCGGATCCGTCACCGACTGGAGGGCGAACTCCAGCGTCCAGCGAGTGTCCCGGGCGGGCACGCCTTCCGCCCGTCCGCCCGCGGCGTCGGGGCCGGTGCCCCGCGCCGGGCTGTCCGCGGCGGGCGGCCGGGTGCCGGCGGGGTCCGTCGGCGCGGCCCCGGCGGGCGCGTCGTCGCCCCCCGTGCCCACGTCGTCCGGCGGGGGCGCGGCCGGCGGCTCGATCAGGCGGAAGCACACCCGGACCGGCTCGTTGGCCTCGTGGGCCGCGGCCAGCCAGGCGCGCAGCGCGGCCGCCAGCGCCTGGGCATCCGCGGCCGAGGCGTCCGGCAGGGCGGCGTCGTCGCCCGTGAGGGCCAGCGCCCAGCGGTCGGCCAGTGGGGCGCTGCGCCCGGGGCGGTGCCCCAGCAGCAGTCGCTCCGGCAGGGCGCGGCGGGCAGCGGCGTCGACCAGGGCGTCGAGCAGCTCGCCGAGCACCGCGCCGGCCGGGCGCTCGGCCGGCGCCGCCCGGCAGACCGGCGGCATGCCGCGGGTGAGGTCGCGGAGCCGGTCGGCGTCGGCGCCGGTCTGCACCGGCCGCCAGCGCGCCGCCCAGCCGCCCGCCTCGGCGACCAGCTGCGGCAGCAGCCGGCCTCGGCGTACCAGACGGCGGGCGTGGTCGGCCACCAGGGCGAGGTAGCGCAGCGACGCGCCGGGGACCGCCACGCCGGGCCCGCCGTCGTGCGCGGCCTCGGCCTCGCTGCCGTGACCGGCGCCGTTGGCCCCGTCGTCGAGCACCGTCAGCGCGGCGGCGGCCGGCAGGAACACTGCGGGCACCCGCCAGGGCGCGAGCCGCGGGCGTCGGGTGCCGGGGCCGGGGCGGTCCAGCTCGGGCGACGGCAGCGGGGCACTGGCCGTGCCGGGGAGCACCAGGGTCAGCTCGCCCTCTTCCGCCTTGGCGAGCGCGGCGCGGGCCGCGTCCCCGGCCATGGCCCGCAGGGCCGGGGCGAGCGTGGTCGCGTCGGCGGCGAACGGGTGCGGCCGCGGCCGGCGGCCCCGGCTCCCGGCGCGCGGCGGTGCCACCGCCTCGTCCTCCGCCCACAGCGCGAGCCGCCCGGCCATCCAGGCGCCATGCACCACCAGCACCGGCGATCCCCCTGTCGAACCCGTGGCCGACCCTACTGTCCGACCGGGGACGCCCCGCCCGGCGGCTGCCCGTCCGCCGGTGGTTCGCCCGGCGATGCGCCGCCAGGCGGCTGGCTGGCCGGTGACGGCCCGGAGCCCGTGGGCTCGGCCCCCGGCGTCCACTCGACGAGCTCGATGACCACGCCGTTGGGGTCGGTGATCTGGAACAGCCGCTCGCCCCACGGCTGCTCGTACAGCGGCATGGTGATCGGCGCGCCGGCCGCGCGCAGGCGCGCCTCCTCGGCGGCGACGTCGGTCACCACGAACGACAGGATGACGCCGCCGGCGAGCCGGTGACGGAGCTCCTCGGGCAGCACCGTGGTGCCGCGTCGCAGGTACACGATGTGCACGCCGGCGTCGGGGCGGCTCAGCGAGACGAAGCCGTCCGCGGCCATCTCCTGCCGGAAGCCGAGGTGGTCGCGCAGGAAGGCGGCGGACACCCGCTCGTCGTCGACGGTCAGCGTCACGGCCGACGTGGTGATCTGCACGGGCGGCTCCGATCTGCGAGACGATCATGTACGATGTACATTATACAACGTACAGGAAAGGGGTTGCCGTGGCGGACGGTGTGCCGGTCGCGGACCGCACGCTCGCGCTGCTCTGGCGGCAGCGGGACGCTCCGGTACCGGCCCGCGGCCGGCGGCCCGGGCTCACGGTCGACGCGGTGGTGGACGCGGCCACCGCGGTGGCCGACGCCGAGGGGCTGTCCGCGCTGACCATGCGGCGGGTGGCCCACGACCTCGGGGTGGTGCCGATGACCCTGTACACCTACGTGCCGACCAAGGCGGACCTGTTGGCGCTGATGCTGGACCGGGCCTACCTGCGGATGCCGCGGGCCGACTACGGGGCGGACCCGTGGCGGGCCCGGCTCGCCGCGGTGGCCGAGGCCAACCGCGGCCTCTACCGCCGGCACCCCTGGGCGGCGACCGTGTCCCCGGCGCGGCCGCCGCTGGGCCCGGGCCTGATGGCCAAGTACGAGCACGAGCTGCGCGCCTTCGCCGGGCTCGGTCTCGATGACGTCGAGACCGATGCCGCGCTGACCTTCCTGCTGGGCTACGTGCAGGCAAGCGCCCGCGCCGAGGCCGACGCCCGGCAGTCGCGCGAGGCCAGCGGGCTGACCGACGCGCAGTGGTGGGCGGCGAACGGGCCGCTGCTGGCGCGGGTGCTCGACCCGGCCGCGTACCCCACCGCCGCGCGGGTCGGCGCGGCCGCCGGCGCCGCCCAGGGCGGCGCGTTCGACGCCGAGCGCGCGTACGCGTTCGGCCTCGACCGGGTGCTGGACGGCCTCGGCGTCCTGATCGGGGCCCGGGGCGCTCCGCCGTCGCGGTGACGCCGCGCCCGGCGGTCGTGCCGCGCCCGGGCGGTGCCGGGCGGCGGTCGTGCCGCGCCCGGGCGGTGGCCGGTGGCGGCCGTCGCGCGGCCCGGTGGGGTCGGGTCGGGTGGCGCCGGGGTCGGCTGGTGCCGCGCGCCGGACCGCCCGCGGCCGGGGTGGTCCGGCCGCCGCGACGTACCCTCGTCCTGTGACGGTGAGCCGCGAGATTGACAGCATCCTGCAGCGCGGGGCCGACGGCGAGCCGATCGCCGCCGAGGAGGCCCTGCTGCTCTACACGGACGCGCCGTTCCACGCGCTCGGCGAGGCCGCGGACGCGGTGCGCCGCAGGCGCTACCCGGACAACGTCGTCACCTACCTGATCGATCGCAACATCAACTACACCAACGTGTGCGTGACGGCGTGCCGCTTCTGTGCGTTCTACCGGGCGCCGAAGCACGCCGAGGGCTGGTCGCACCCGGTCGAGGAGATCCTGCGCCGCTGCGGCGAGGCGGTCGACCTGGGCGCCACCCAGGTGATGCTCCAGGGCGGGCACCACCCCGACTACGGCGTGGAGTACTACGAGCAGCTGTTCTCCGCGGTCAAGGCTGCCTACCCGCAGCTGGTGATCCATTCCATCGGACCGAGCGAGATTCTGCACATGGCCAAGGTCTCCGGGGTGTCCATCGAGGAGGCCGTGCGGCGGATCCGGGCCGCCGGGCTTGACTCCATCGCCGGGGCCGGCGCGGAGATGCTGCCGGCCCGGCCGCGCGCCGCGATCGCCCCGCTGAAGGAGTCGGGGGAGCGCTGGCTGGAGGTGATGGAGGTGGCCCACCGGCAGGGGGTGGAGTCCACCGCCACGATGATGATGGGCACCGGCGAGACCAACGCCGAGCGCATCGAGCACCTGCGGATGATCCGGGACCTGCAGGACCGCACCGGCGGCTTCCGGGCCTTCATCCCGTGGACCTACCAACCGGAGAACAACCACCTCAAGGGCCGCACGCAGGCCACGACCCTGGAGTACCTGCGGCTGGTCGCGGTGGCCCGGCTCTTCTTCCACAACGTCGCGCACCTGCAGGCGTCCTGGCTGACCACGGGCAAGGACGTGGGCCAGCTGGCGCTGCACCTCGGCGTGGACGACCTGGGTTCGATCATGTTGGAGGAGAACGTCATCTCCTCCGCCGGCGCCCGGCACCGCTCCAACCTGCGGGAGCTGATCTGGATGATCCGGTCGGCGGACCGGATCCCGGCGCAGCGCGACACGCTGTACCGCCGGCTGCGGGTCCACCACACGCCCGCCGACGATCCGACCGACGACCGGGTGGTGTCCCACTACTCGTCGATCGCACTGACCCCGGTCACCTGATTGTCGGTCACCTGATTATCAGCGCACCACCACCATCGGTAACCGCCCCTCGTGGGTGGGACGCCCATTAGCGGCCACGTCCGACCACTGCACGTGATGTGGGTCACAGTAGATTCGTAAACTTTGCCCAAATACGTTGTGGTCAATGCGGACAGAACGCTCTCGCTGATCTCCAACGATCTCCCCGCGCTCCGAGTAGCGGGGTAGCGGCCGATTCCCCGGGTTCGATACCGTCCCGCGGCCAACACCCTTTCCATCCCGGGGGATCAATTGACTACCTCTCTTGGGCGCAGCCTGGCCCGCATGGGTGCCGTCGCCGCGCTCGGCGCCGGCGCGCTCGCGCTCTCCGGCCCGGCGTACGCCTCGGCCGCCACCGCCGATCTCGAGCTGACCGTGACCGGCAACAGCATCGCCGCGACCTCGTCGGGCAAGGTCAACGACGTCACGGTGATCAACCACGGTCCCGACGCCGTGGCGGAGCTGGCCATCGAGATCGACTGGAGTCAGCTCGACACCAGCCGGGTGGAGATCACCAAGCCGGACGCCTGCGAGGCCGAGCCCGGCAAGAAGGTGTTCTACTGCGGCTACGAGAACGTCAAGTCCGGCGAGGCCGCCGACCTTGGCTTCGAGCTGGTGCGCAAGGGCGCCGTCGGCCCGGCCGGCAAGCTGACCTTCACCGTGGCGCACGAGGGCACCGACAAGAACCTGCGCAACAACACCAAGACGGTGAACGTCGCGGTCACCCCCAGCGGGCCCGACCTGTACGCGTTCGCCTACGACGTGCCGACCACCTTCGCCGGCGGCGAGCCCAAGGTGGGCACCGTGGCGCCCGGCGCCCAGACCCGGATGGTCTACGAGGTGGGCAACTTCGGCGACGTGCCGACCACCGGACTCAAGCTCCAGGTCACCCTGCCCAACGGCGCCACGTTCGCCGAGGTGGAGGAGGACTGCACCTACAACTCCACCAACACGGTCGCCACCTGCACCTACGACAAGTTCGTCCTGGTGCCCGCGGACGCCGACAAGCCCGGCGACGAGATCTTTGCCGCGGCCCGCTTCTACCACCTGATCAACATCGCCGCCGGGGTGCGCGCGCCGAGCACGCTCAAGGGCGGCGTGGTGGCGGTCGCGCCGATCGTGGCGGCGACCCCGCCGGCCGCGGCCGCGGTGACCGAGGCCCAGGCGGAGCTGCCGGAGGGCGTCGAGGGCGTGGCGGCCAGCGAGGAGAACGCGGAGGCGGCGACGGGCCCGCAGAACTCGCTGGTCGGCGAGAGCCGGCTCGCGCGTGATGCCGACCGCACCGACAACTCCGACGAGTTCCACGCCCTCGTCGCCAAGGCGGCGGCGCCCACCACGCCGGCTCCCGGCGCGGGCGGCGGCGCGGGCGAGCTGCCGGTCACCGGCGCCAAGGCCGGTCTGATCGGCGGCGCCGGTGCGGCCGTGCTCGTCGTCGGCGGCGTGCTGCTGCTTTCGGCCCGGCAGCGCCGGGTCGTGCTGGTCACCCCGGGGGACGAGAAGCCGACCGCCTGACCGGGCGGGCCGCTCCGCGACCAGCCCGGCGCCGCCAGCGGCGCCGGGCTGGGGGCGGCCGGTCGTACGCAGTGCAGTGACGTGGGCGGGGTGGGCGACCACCCCGCCCACCGTTGTGTCCGGCGACTGGCACACTCGACGCCGTGACGCCCACTGCCGAGCCCCCCGCGCGCCGCGCCACCCTCGCCAAGCAGCCGGCCGAGGTGGCCGCCATGTTCGACGGCGTGGCCCGCCGGTACGACCGGACCAACTCGGTCCTGGCTCTCGGCCGGGTCCGCGCGCCCACCGCCAGCATGCCCAGCGACAGGTCCACGCCGACCGCGTACGCCCCGGTCCGGGCCAGCTCCGCGGTCGAG
>DATMJT010000490.1:0-6589 GCA_035553735.1 Pilimelia sp. | reverse complement strand
GGTGCGGGCCGACCTCGACGATGGTGGAGCAACCCGACTCGATCACCGCGCGCATACCGTCGTGGAAGCGCACCGTGTCCCGCGCCTGCCGGCTCCAGTGCCGCGGGCCGTCGGCCCCGGCCAGCACCGCCCCGGTGACGGTCGACACCAGGGGTACGGTCGGCCGTCCCGGCCGGAAGCCGGGGGCGATATCGGCCAACTCGGCCAGGATCGGGTCCATCAGCGGCGAGTGGAAGGCGTGCGAGACCCGTAGCGGCGTGGTCCGGATCCCGGCCTCCTCCGCCCGCCGGGCCACCTGCGCGACCCCCTCGGCCGCCCCGGACACCACCACGCTGCGCGGGCCGTTGACCGCGGCGACGGAGAGGTCCGCCCGGTCCGCCACCCAGTCCCGTACGACGTCCTCGCCGGCGGCCACCGCGAGCATCGCCCCCGTGCGGGGCAGGGCGCCCATGAGGCGGCCGCGCCGGACACTGAACCGGGCGGCGTCCTCGACGTCGAGCAGCCCGCCGACGCAGGCGGCGGTGATCTCACCGACGCTGTGCCCGACCACCACCGCCGGTTCCACCCCCCAGGAGCGCAGCAGCTCGGCGAGCGCGTACCCGATGGCGAACAGCGCGGGTTGGGCCCGGCGGGTGTCCTCGCCCGCCGGTCCCGGCTGCCCGTCGAAGATCACGTCGTGCAGCGGCTTGCCCAGCTCCGGGTCCATCACCGCGGCGCACCGGTCGATCGCCGCGGCGAACACCGGCTCGTGGGCGTACAGCTGCCGCCCCATGCCCGGGTACTGGGCGCCCTGGCCGGTGAAGACCAGTGCGACCCGGACGCTCCTGCGCGCCCGTCCGTCAACCACGGACGCGGGGCTCCGGCCGGTGCGCCACAGGCGGAGACTGCGGGCGGCGTCGGTGGGCGTCGGGGCGACGACCGCGAGGCGGTGCCGCAGCGCGGCCCGGCCGGCGGCGGCGGTGAACGCGGTGTCGGGCAGGCTCGCCGGCGGGTCCGCGGAGAGGAAGTCCGCCCAGCGTCCGGCCAGCTCGTCCAGGCTCTCGGGCGACTTCGCGGACAGCACGAGCAGCTCGTGCGGGCGCGGCTCGGCGGCCGGCGCCACCGGCACCGGACGCGGCGCCTCGCGCAGCACCGCGCACGCGTTCGTGCCGCTGTAGCCGAAGGAGTTGACCCCGGCCAGTCGGGGGGCGTCGGTACGCGGCCAGGCCACCGGCGCGGTGGGCACCCGGATGTCGGCACCGCCCAGGTCGATCCTCGGGTTCAGCTGGGTGAAGTGGACGCTGGGGAAGACCATCTCCCGGTCCAGCGAGAGGGCGGCCTTCACCAGCCCGAGCAGGCCCGCGCCGGCCTCGAGGTGGCCGAAGTTGCTCTTGACCGAGCCGACGTACAGCGGCTGTGCGGGCGGCCGGGGGCGGCCGTACACCCCGACAATCGAGCCCATCTCGACCGGATCGCCGACGGGCGTCCCGGTGCCGTGCGCGTCGACGTAGCCGACCTGGCTTGGGTCCACGCCGGCCTGGGCCAGCGCGGCGCGGATGACCCGTTGCTGGGTGCGCCCGTCCGGCGCGGTGATGCCGGCGGTCCGGCCGTGGTGGTTGACCGCGGTGGCCACGATGCTGGCCAGGATGGGCTCCCCGCGCGCCAGTGCCAGGGACTCCCGCCGCAGCAGCACCGCCACGCATCCCTCGCTGCGCACGTAGCCGTCCGCGGCCGCGTCGAAGGCCCGACACTGTCCGGTGGGCGACAACAGGCCCGCTTTGGAGAACGCGATGTGCACGGCGGGAAACAGCATCAGGTTGACCCCGGCGACGATAGCGGAGTCGCATTCACCGCTGAGTATGCTCTGCCGGGCGAGATGGAGGCCGACCAGCGACCCTGAGCAGGCGGTGTCCACGGTGAGACACGGGCCCTGCAGGCCGAGAAAGTTCGAGATGCGGCCCGCGGCGATGCTGACCGCGTCACAGGTGGCGTCGTACGCGCCGACGCCGGTCAGGCCCTCGGTGTACTGTTTGAGCGCCGAGTAGGTGTTCGTGTTCGTGGCGGCGACGAACACCGCGGTACTGCTGCCCCTGAGCTCCTCGGGATTCTGCCCGGCGTACTCCAAAGCCTGCCACACCGTCTGGAGCAGCAGTCGCTGCTGCGGGTCCATTCGCGCGGCCTCGGCGTCGGAAATGCCGAAGAAACCGGCGTCGAACTCGTCGACGCCGCTGACGAAGCCGCCCCGTCGTACGAAGGTCTTCCCTGGCCGGACCGGGTCTGGGTCGTAGAAGTCAGCGCTGCTCCAGCGATCGGACGGAATCTCGCCGATGCAGTCCCGGCCGTCCCTGAGCGCCGCGAACAGGTCAGACACGCTGGATACATCACCGGGAAGCGCGCACCCGACTCCGACCACCGAGATGGGTTCGGCAGGCACAAGTGTCACCTCTTTGTTTTCCCTTTTGTGAATCCCGGCCGTGAATTCCCGGCCCGAACTGTCGTGGGCCGACGTCGTGGCTGGAAACGGGCAGGATTGAGCTACTGCGGACCTCGAATGCAGTGTGTCCCAAGAGAGATCGCGCACATGCTGTGATCAGACTGTCGAAACCCCCGCCGGCGAAGTCTGCCAAGACCACCTACAGTGATCGTTAGGTGATCAATTGATAGCGCTACGTCGAGCCTAGGCAGCGTCGGAGCATGCTGTCAAGGAATGTCAATTGCGCGATCAACGATAGTCAACCGCCAGATGGTGTACGCGCGCACCGATGACAGGAGCGTGAAGATCTCCAACCTAGATCGGAATTGACCGCCCGTCCCCCAAAGGCGGCCCGGCTGCCGACCGGCGGGGCCGGTCAGCCGGGCGCCGGACCACCGGGGCGGCCGGCGGTGGTGGTCCCGGCTGCGCGGTCGGCCAGCCAGCGCGCGGCCCGGTCGAGCCCGTCCCTGACCTGCGCGCACAGTCGCGCCGACGCCCGCCGATAGGCCGCCGGGTCCGCGAGCCGGTCGACCGCGGCGACGATGCGCACCCCGTTCGGGGCGCTGCCCAGGGTGTCCGCGACCGCGGCGGCCGCGAGCAGCCGGTGCGCTCTGGCGGCCGGCAGGAGCGCGCCGGCCCCGCGGCCGCCGCGCCGCTCCCGCAGCGCCACCCGGACGCCGCCCGCCGCCCAGCGCACCGCCTCCCAACCGCCGCGCGTCTGGTCGAACTCCGCCAGGATCGCCTCGCCCCACGGCGCCCGCCGGGCACCGCGGCCGCGGACCGCTCGGGCCAGAAGGTGCCGGGCCACCCGCCGCACCCACGTCGAGTCGCCGCGGGTCATACGACCGCACCGCCGTCGGTGCCGTAGGCGAGCCGGGCCGTACGCGTGGGATCGGCCGCCGGGGTGCGCCGCTCGGCCAGCCGCTGCCGAGCCAGGGCAGAGCCCTCGGCGGTCAGCCGGTAGACGTGGCGCGGTGGGCGGCCCAGTCGGTCGGACGGCTCCCAACGCGCCTCAAGGAGCCCCTGGTCGGCCAGGCGCATGAGCACCGGGTAGAGCGTGCCGGAGGACAGGCCGGTCTCCCGGCTCAGGTCGTAGCCGTAGCGCCAGCTCTCCAGGTCGCCCAGCAGCGCCTCGAAGACCTGCAAGGTCTGGGGGGAGCTGTGCGGGGTTCGCGGCATCGCCATACTCTACATATGAAGAGTATGGCCGGCAACGGGGTCGCCCGGACGCCCGCCGCGCCTGCTCGCCGCGCACCGACGCCCGCGCCGGGTGCCCCTCGACGAGGGGCGGAGTGGCACCGGTCGCACCGCACCCGCGCCGGTACGCTGATCAGCCGTGACCGACGTGGACGAGTACGGCCGTCCAGAGCCGCCGCTCGCGGCGGACGAAACCGCCACCCTCCTGGGCTTCCTTGACTACCAGCGCGCGACGCTGGCCTGGAAGACCGGGGGGCTGGACGAGGCTGGCCTGCGGGCCGCCGTCGGCGCATCGCCCATGACCCTGGGCGGGATGCTCAAGCACCTGGCCTGGGTCGAGGACTACTGGTTCGCGGTCCGGCTGCACGGGCGCGACCCGGCGGCGCCGTGGGACGCCGTCGACTGGCGGAACGACCGCGACTGGGTGTGGCGCTCCGCCGCCGACGACCCGCCGGAGCAGCTGCGCACGCTCTGGCGGCAGGCCACGGAGCGCTCCCGCGCCCTGGTCGCCGAGGCGCTGGCCGCTGGCGGCCTGGAGCAGCCCGCCCGGCGCCCGTGGCCCGACGGTGCGACGCCGAGCCTGCGCTGGATCCTCTGCCACATGATCGAGGAGTACGCCCGGCACAACGGCCACGCCGACCTGATCCGTGAGTCGGTGGACGGGTCGACCGGGGAGTAACGCGCCGTCCGGTGGCCGCGTCAGCCGCGGATGCGTGTGCTGCGGGTCAGGACTGGAACCGGATTCGACGCCGCCGGGCTACCAGATACCCCACGCCGCCCGTGATCAGCAGGACGATGCCGAGGCCAGCCGCGGTGGTCGTGGCGGAACCAGTCACCGGCAGCTCGCCGGCCCCGCCCCCGTCGGCCGGAGGAGTGGCCGCGGCCGTCGGCGGGGCACTCGGTTGCGGCGAGCCCTCGGTCGGCGGAACGGGGGTTGCCGTGGCGGGCGGCGCGGGCGTCGTCTGCGTGGGGGACGGGGCGGTCACCCGCACGGACGCGAAGCCGATCGGATGGGGCGCGGCGGGCAGCGGCAGCTGCCGCGGCTCCAGCCGCAGCGGGCCCTGCGTGCCCGCTGCCGACTCGTCGGTCCGGCTGTCCCGCTTGGCCAGCGCCTCGATGCCGCCCCCGGCGGCCACCTGCTCAGGCGTCACCCATCGGAAGACGATGGAGTCGGCCCGAATGGCGTCCGGCGCTACCGCGACCCGGAAGTCGGGCATGGCATAGGTGCCGCCCGCGGCGAGTTCCTCGTCGAACTGGCACCACGCGCCCTCGAGGTTGCTGTCGACGAAGTACTGGCAGTTGGCGAACGTCCGGGGCAGGTCGAGGCCCTCGATCACCCGGATCTGCACGGCGGCGCCCTTGACCGGGGCGCCGCTGAGGTTGGCTACCCCCAGCACCGGCGCCACCAGCTCTCCCGGCCTGCCGGCAACGGGCCTGGTCGCGCCGGTTCCGTCGCGGTCGGTGAGCGCGCTCAGCGGCGGGACGCCCGCCGCCGCGGCCGCCGTGGCCGGCGCGAGTGCCGCCGCGCTCAGCGCGGCCAACCCCAGCCCCAGCGGCGCCCGGAGTCGCGCAGTCATCGTCATTCCCATGTTCCCCCCCGTGGTCACAGGAGGACACCATACAGGTCGGTCGATGCTGGGCGGTGCCCGCGGGTACGGCGAGCCGATCGGCCACAGCGGATGTCCAGTGTGGAGTGTCCGGGTCGGGGCGGGTCCGAAGCGTCAGCGTCGCCGCGCGCGGCGGCAGCCTCCAGGTCGGCCAGTAGCACCTCCGGCTCCTGGGGGTCGCCCAGGCCGACGTGCGGGGTATCGACCCGGCGTTCGGAGTGTGCGCCGAGCGGCGGTGGGCGTCAGCCGGCGGCGGCGATGTAGTGCAGGATCACGTTGTGCACGTGGTGGCTCTTCTGGTCGCCGCGGAAGTCCACCTCGTAGGTGTGCGTGCCCACGTGGATGGCGATCGAGCCGGTGGAGAAGAAGGACCCGCCCCAGGACTTGTTGCTGACCACGCTCACGCTCGTGATTCTCGCGTACGGGATGCTGGTGATCGCCACCTTCTTGCCGACGAATGACTTGTCCTGAATGATCACCCGTCGATCGGTGAGTCCGATGAATCCGGTGCCCGTACCGATGGCGTCGTAGACGGCGATGACCTGCTCGCCGGGCAGCAGACCGCTCTCGATCTGCTGGAACTGCTCCTTGCGGTCGTACACGGGTTTGCCCATGGCGCCAGGCTAGGCCCGCCGGGCAAACCGGTGCCCTGCGTTCGCCGCCGCGGGGGCTTGGGCTGCGGCGCCGTCGGCGACCTGGGTCTGCGGCCCTGCCGGGGGCTCCGTGGGCGGGCTCAGCCGGCGGCTCGGTCGGCGGCTCAGCCGGCGGCGAGGATGCAGCGGTATGCGTCCTCGATGCGCGCCGCCAGAGTGACCTCGCTGGCGGTCAGATCCTCGCCGTCCGGCGTGCCCAGCCGGACCTGGGTCTGCCCGTCGCTGCGCCGGATCTCCGGTCGCAGCTGCAGCGCGTCCGCGACCACCTTGATGCGTTCGGTGAGCGCGTGGTGCTGGCAGTCGTCCAGGCGGAACGTCCGGCGGATCTCCCGGCCGTCGCGGGTCCAGCCGGCGAGCAGGGCGAACGCATCGGTGAGATAGTCCGAGGATCGCCCAGCCTTCCAGAGTGCACGCACCGCCACACCTCCCAGGCGTCGTTGCCGGCTTGTGGCCAAATCGTCGCCGTCTCGTCACGGTCTTCAGCGGCTCCCATACTGCCGTCGCCGCGCTGAGGTGTCGACGCCCACATTTCTTCTTCTCGTGGCCCATAGGGGCGCCCGAGGTACCCGAAATACCGATTGATCTGGCACGCTTGACCGCCGTGCACACCGAACGGACCACCCACCGCGAGCCCCTGGCCGCCGAGCCGCCGGCCACCCTCCCCCACCAGGCACGACTCC
>DATMJT010000489.1:0-13779 GCA_035553735.1 Pilimelia sp. | reverse complement strand
TCACCACCCCCCGGCGGCCTGCTCGCGCAGCGCCCGGGCGTGCTGCTCCAACGAGAGCAGCTCGCCGAACAGCCGCAGGTGCTCGTCGACGTGGGTGACCGGGTTGACCCGCTGGATCTTCGACTTGAGCTCGGCGATGCGCGCCGTCACGGCCCCCCACTGCAGGCGGGCCAGGGTGACCGCGATGTAACGCGGATCCGGCGCGGCGTCGATCCGCAACGGCTCGACGGCCAGCTCGCTGACCAGGGCCCGACCGCCCAGGTCCGGGCAGGCCTCGCGGACGGCCTCGATCCAGCCCGCGCCGCCGGCCGAGCCCGCCGCCCCGCCCGCCTCGGCCACCGCGCGGCGCACCGCGACGTGCAGCGGGTGCCGGTAGTTGTCCGCGTCCACCGCGTCGAACATCGGACCGGCCAGCGCCGGCTGCTGCAGCGCCAGCTTCAGCGCCTCCCGCTCCACGACCGCCTGCGGGCTGTCCGCCGCCGGCGCCGCGGACCGCGCGCGCTGCTCGGGTACGGGGTCACCGGCGCGCCGGGCGGCGGCCACCACGGCCCGCTGCACCGGCTCGACCTCCATGCCGAGGTCACCGGCCAGCTTGCGGACGTACTCGGGCCGCTTCTCCCGGTCCTTGAGCCTGGCCACCAGCGGCGCGGCCCGGCGCATGGCCTCCACCCGGCCGTCGACGGTGTCCAGGTCGAAGCGGGCCAGCACCTGGCGCAGCGCGAAGTCGACCAGGGGCTCGCGGCGCGCCACCAGGTCGCGTACCGCCAGGTCGCCCTTTGCCAGCCGCAGCTCGCACGGGTCCATGTTGTCGGGGCTGACCGCGATGAAGGTCCGCCCGACGAAGCGCTGGTCCTCCTCGAACGCCCGCAGCGCCGCCTTCTGCCCCGCGGCGTCGCCGTCGAAGGTAAAAATGATCTCTCCGGCGAACGCGTCGGTGTCCAGCAGCAGGCGGCGCAGCACGCCGATGTGGTCCGCGCCGAAGGCGGTGCCGCAGGTGGCGACCGCGGTCGGCACGCCGGCCAGGTGACAGGCCATCACGTCGGTGTAGCCCTCCACGATCACCGCCTGCCCGCGCTTGGCGATCTCCCGCTTGGCGTGATCGATTCCGTAGAGCACGTGCGACTTCTTGTAGAGCGGCGTCTCGGGGGTGTTCAGGTACTTCGGGCCGTCGTCGTCGTCGAACAGCCGGCGGGCGCCGAACCCGATGACGTCGCCGGTCAGCTCGCGGATCGGCCAGAGCAGCCGGCGCCGGAACCGGTCGATCAGCGAGCCCGAGCGGGCGGGCCGGGCCAGGCCGGCGGTGACCAGCTCCTGCGCGGTGAAGCCGCGGGAGCGCAGGTGCCGGGTCAGCGGGTCCCAGCCCTCGGGGGCGAAGCCGCAGCCGTAGGTCTGCGCGGCGGTGCGGTCGAAGCCCCGCTGGGCGAGGAACTCCCGGGCCGCCCGCGCCCCGGGCGCCGCCAGCTGCTCGGCGTAGAACTCGGCGGCGGCGGCGTGCGCGGCCACCAGTCGCTGCCGCTGGCCCTGCGGGCGCACCGGCGCCGGGCCGGACTCCACGTAGCGCAGCTGGATGCCGGCCCGCCCGGCCAGCCGCTCCACGGACTCCACGAACGTCAGGTGCTCGACGTCCATCACGAACTTGATGGCGTCCCCGCCGGCCCCACAGCCGTGACAGAAGTACACGTTTCGGGCCGGGGCCACGGTGAACGACGGCGTCTTCTCGTCGTGGAACGGGCACAGGCCCTTGAGGTTGCCGCCGCCGGCCGAACGCAGCGTGACCCGCTCGGAGATCACGTCGGCGATGGCGGTGCGCTCCCGGACCAGCGCGATGTCCTCGTCCCGGATCCGCCCTGCCACCTGCACCCCCTCGTCGCGTCTGGAGCTATCCTGCCGTGCCCTCCCCGGCGCCGGCGGCGCGGGCTGCCCGCCACGGGCCACGGCGCGCGGCCTGGTAGTCGGAACGCCGGTCGGGCCCCGGCGCCGCCGTGCCGGCGGCGTGGCCGCCGCCCCGGCGGCGGCCCGGGTGGGGTGGCAGGGGCCGGTCAGCGCCCGACGAGGTGGCGGTGCCAGGCCAGCGCGGCGGGGTCGGTGAGCGAGGCGACCTGGTCGACCACCACCCGCAGCCGGGCGGCGTCGTCTCCGGCGGCGCTCCAGCGGGGTGCGAACACCGGGTCGAGGGCCTCCGGGGCCCGGGCGGCCAGCGCCGTGACCAGCTCGACGAGGACCTCTCGCTGCCGGGTGTGCCAGGGCTGGGCGGTGGCCGGGCGCAGCACGTAGCGCAGCGCCATCGCCTTGAGCAGCGCGCACTGCGCCCGGATGTCCGCCGGGACGACCAGGTCGGCGGCGTAGCGGCGCAGCGGCCCCGGCCCGTACGCCGCCCGGGTCGCGGCGGCCGCCGCGGCGACGAACCGACCGGTGAGCACGCTGGTCAGCCGCTTCAGCGCCGCCTGCGCGGCGAAGCTGCCGTCGTAGCCGGCCAGCGGTGCCAGCACCGGGTCGGCGAGCAGGTCGGCCAGGGTCGGCGCCAGCTCGTGCGCGGCGCACGGGGAGTACCAGCGGGCCGCGTCGCGGCACAACTCGGCGCGCTCGTCGGCATCGGCCAGCAGCGGGCCCAGGGCGATGTAGCCGCCGAAGATGCCGTCCTCGACGTCGTGCACCGAGTACGCCACGTCGTCGGCCCAGTCCATCACCTGGGCCTCCAGGCAGCGGCGGTCCGGCGCCGGGGCGCCGCAGCGCAGCCACCCGAACACCTCCGCGTCGTCGGGGTAGACGCCGAACTTGCCGCCCCCGGGTCGGCGGGGCCACGGGTACTTGCAGGTTGCGTCCAGCGTCGCGCGGGTGAGGTTGAGTCCGGCGGACCGGCCGTCGGGCCAGGTCACCTTGGCCTCCAGCCGGGTCAGCACCCGCAGCGTCTGCGCGTTGCCCTCGAAGCCGCCGCAGCCGGCGGCCACCTCGTCCAGCGCAGCCTCGCCGTTGTGCCCGAACGGCGGATGGCCGAGGTCGTGGGCGAGGCCGGCGGCGTCCACCACGTCCGGGTCGCAGCCGAGCCGCTCGCCCAGCTCGCGGGCGACCTGCGCTACCTCCAGCGAGTGGGTCAGCCGGGTGCGCAGGAAGTCCCCGGCGCCGCCGGGGCCGGGGTGCGCCGCGGCCGTGCCGGTCGTGTGCACCTGGGTCTTGCTGGCCAGCCGCCGGAAGGCGGCGCTGTGCAGGACCCGGGCCCGGTCGCGCTCGAACGGGCTGCGGGCGTAGCCGGTGTCCTTGGCGGGCTCGGGCGCCCACCGCTGCGCCTCCGGCGCGTCGCACGACGGCCACGCCGACCGGGGCCCGGTCGGCGGCCGCGCACCCGGATCAGCCGGGTGGAGGTCGGTTCGCCCTCCGCCGGTGGCCACCCGTCGAGCGTAGCGACGCCCGCCGACATCGGCGGGCGGTCAGCCCACGGCCTCCGCGGCTCCCACGGCCGCCGCGCCCCCCGGGGCCTCCACGGCGCGCAGCACGCAGAACTCGTTGCCCTCCGGGTCGGCCAGCACCACCCAGGTCACCGCGGAGTCGCCGGCCTGTCCGATGTCGACGTGCCGGGCCCCCATGTCGACCAGCCGCTCCACCTCGGCCGCCTGGTCGTCCGGGCGCAGGTCGATGTGCAGGCGGTTCTTGACCCGCTTGGGCTCGCGGACCGGCACGAAGACCAGGCTGGGCAGCCCGTCGGCCGCCGCCCGGATCTCCACTCCGTCGGGTTGCTCGTCCACCAGCCGGTAGTTCAGCGCGGCGGCCCACCAGCGCGCCAACCTGGCCGGATCAGCGGCGTCGACGACCACGCTCTCCCAACGGCTGCCCACGGGTACCTCCCCTTGCCCGATCGACGGCACGGTGACGCCCAGGTTACGCCTTCCACCGTGGACGCGGCGGTCGACGAGGCGGCACTTCGGTCCGGCGTCGGGCGCCCGGGGTGGGCCGGGCCGGTCACGCCGTCCGGCGCCGACCCCGCGGCCGGCGCGCCGCGGTGGGCGCGCCGCGGTCGACGCGTCGGGGTGGGCGCGCCGACGCCCACCCCCGGCGCCGGTTCAGCGGGTGTCCGAGCCGCGAGCGCCGGAGCGGACCGCGGCCCGACCGGCCTCCAGGCGGGCCACCGGCACCCGGAACGGCGAGCAGGACACGTAGTCCAGCCCCGCGGCGTGGAAGAAGTGGATCGAATCCGGATCGCCGCCGTGCTCGCCGCAGACGCCGACCTTCAGGTCGCGGCGGGTGGCGCGCCCCTCCTCGACGGCCAGCCGCACCAGCCGGCCCACGCCCTCGGCGTCCAGCGACTCGAAGGGCGAGACCCCGAAGATGCCCAGCTCCAGGTAGCGGGAGAAGAACGCGCCCTCCACGTCGTCGCGCGAGAACCCCCAGGCCATCTGGGTGAGGTCGTTGGTGCCGAAGGAGAAGAACTGCGCCGCCTCGGCGATCTGGCCCGCGGTCAGCGCCGCCCGCGGCACCTCGATCATGGTGCCGATCAGCACCTCGACGCCCTGCTCGGCCAGCACCTCGTCGACGATCCGCTCCGCCTCCGCGCGTACCGTCTCCAGTTCCTGCACCGCACCGACGAGCGGCACCATGATCTCCGGTCGCGGCCGCCCGCCCGCGCGGGCGCACTCGGCGGCGGCCTCCGCGATGGCCCGCACCTGCATCGCGAACAGGCCCGGCACGACCAGGCCGAGGCGCACGCCGCGCAGGCCGAGCATCGGGTTCTGCTCGTGCATCCGGGTCACGGCCGCCAGCAGCTCCCGGTCGGCGCCCGGGTCCTCGCCACGGGCCTCGGCCACGGCGACGCGCACCGACAGGTCAGTCAGCGACGGCAGGAACTCGTGCAACGGCGGGTCGATCAGCCGCACGGTGACCGGCTGCCCGTCCATGGCGCGGAAGATTTCGACGAAGTCGGCCCGCTGCAGCGGCAACAGCGCAGCCAGCGCGGCGTCGCGCTCGGCCTCCGTGCGGGCCAGGATGAGGCGCTCGACCAGCTCCCGCCGGTCGCCGAGGAACATGTGCTCCGTACGGCACAGCCCGATGCCCGCCGCGCCGAAGCGCCGCGCTCGGGCCGCGTCCCCGCCGGTGTCGGCGTTGGCGCGCACGCCCAGCCGCCGCACCTGGTCGGCATGGCGCAGCAGCCGGTCCACGGCGCGCACCAGCGGGGAGCTGTCTGCCGCGACCGTGCCCTCGAAGTACTGCACCACCTCCGACGGGGACACCGGCACCTCGCCGGGGTAGACGCGGCCCGAGGTCCCGTCGATCGAGATCACGTCGCCCTCGTGGACCACCCGGCCGCCCGCGGTGAACCGGCGGCCGGACAGGTCCACGTCCACGCTCTCCGCGCCGCACACGCACGTCTTGCCCATGCCGCGGGCCACCACCGCGGCGTGCGAGGTCTTCCCGCCCCGCGAGGTCAGGATGCCCTGCGCCGCGATCATGCCGGGCAGGTCGTCGGGGTTGGTCTCCCGGCGCACCAGGATGACCCGCTCGCCGCGTGCCGCCAGCTCCGCCGCCCGGTGCGCGTCGAACACGGCCCGGCCCACGGCGGCACCGGGCGACGCGGCGATGCCCGTGGCCAGCGGCACCGGCGCGTCGGTCAGGTCGAACGTCGGGAACATGAGCTGGGCCAGCTGCGCGCCACTGACCCGGTTCAGCGCCTCGTCGAGGTCGATCACGCCCTCGTCCACCAGCTGGGCGGCGATGGTGAACGCCGCCGCGGCGGTGCGCTTGCCCACCCGGGTCTGCAGCATCCACAGCTTCCCGCGCTCGATGGTGAACTCGATGTCGCACAGGTCGCGGTAGTGGCCCTCCAGCCTGGCCATGATCTGCATGAGCTGCTCGTAGGACGCCCTGTCCAGCCGCTCCAGCTCCTGCAGCGGGACCGTGTTGCGGATGCCGGCCACCACGTCCTCGCCCTGGGCGTTGGCCAGGTAGTCGCCGTAGACGCCCGGCTCGCCGGTGCCCGGATCGCGGGTGAACGCCACCCCGGTGCCGGAGTCGGGGCCGAGGTTGCCGAACACCATGGTGCAGACGTTGACGGCGGTGCCCAGATCGGCGGGGATGCGCTCCTGACGCCGGTAGAGCACCGCGCGCGGGGAGTTCCACGAGTCGAAGACCGCCCGGATCGTCTGCCGCAGCTGCTCGCCCGGGTCCTGGGGGAAATCGCGGCCGGCGTACTCGGAGAAGATCTTCTTGTAGGTGTCCACCAGTGCGCGCAGGTCGTCGGCGTCCAGTTCCACGTCCGTGGCCACGCCCTTGTCCCGCTTGGCCGCGTCCAGCGCGTGCTCGAACGCCTCGCCGGGCACGTCGCACACGGTCCTGCCGAACATCTGGACGAGTCGCCGGTAGGAGTCCCAGGCGAACCGCGGGTTGCCGCTCTGCCGCGCCAGCCCGACCACCGAGTGGTCGTTGAGGCCCACGTTGAGGACGGTCTCCATCATCCCTGGCATGGAGAACTTCGCGCCCGAGCGCACCGAGACCAGCAGGGGGTCGGCCGGATCGCCCAACCGCTTGCCCGTCGCGGACTCGAGGGCCTGCAGGTGCGCGTCGAGCTGGGCGGCCAGCTCCTCGGGCTCGCGTCCGGTGGCGAGGTAGGCGCGGCACGCCTCGGTGGTGATGGTGAAGCCGGGCGGAACCGGCAGGCCGAGATTGGTCATCTCGGCCAGGTTGGCCCCCTTGCCACCGAGCAAATCCTTGAGATCCCTGTTGCCTTCCGCGAAGTCGTACACGAACTTCCCGGTGCGCGGTGCCGCCTGCTGACCTGTCACTGGAGAGCCTCCTGTACCCGCCGGGGTGCGCACTGAACGGTGGTTAAGTCAGGGTGCGGATTACCCAACCGGGCATGCCGCTACCCGCGGCCGAGGGCCTGGTGCGCGAAGGCTAATGGACCAATGCGCGGCATCGGGAGGGTCGGGTGACCCGCGGCACATAGAGCCGGACGGCATTGTTTCTTTTCAGCCGTGGGAGCGGTTCCACGCGCATGAACGAACATTAAGGTTGCCTTACTGTACGGCTAACGAGAGCTGGGTCACCGGCCTATTTCCGCTCTCCCTACGCCCGCTGCCGCCGGGCCCGGAACCGGCCTCGGCGTCCCGGTCGGCGTAGTGCCGCGGGCCGTACGCCGCCCGGTCCACCGGGCCCGGCCCCGCGGGGCCGGGCCCGGTGGGGCCGGCGCGCGGTAGCGTCACCACCAGCAGAGCGCCCGGCCGCGCCGGCTCGTACGCGATGTCCCCGCCGTGCGCGCGGGCCAGCTCCCGGGCGATCCACAGCCCGAGCCCCACGGAGCCGGCGTCGGAGTGCCCGGCGGCGAACCTGCTGAACGCGCGGTCGCGCAGCGCGGGCGGCAGGCCGGGGCCGTGGTCGCGGACCTGGATGCGCACCGTGTCGCCGACCGCCTCGGCGCGCAGCTCCACCGGCGGCGCGCCGTGCCGCCGCGCGTTGGACACGAGGTTCACCAGGATCTGCTCCAGGCGCTCGCGATCCGCGGTCACCGTCACGTCCGGCGCCAGCGCCACCTGGACGTCCGGGGCGTTCAGCTGGTCGAGGACGTCCCGAACGAGATCTGCCAGGGCGACCTCGGCCAGGTCCAGCCGCAGCGTGCCCTGGCTGTCCACCCGGTCGGCGTCCAGCAGCACCGCGGAGAGCCGGCTCAGCCGGGTGACCTGCCGCAGCGCGTTGTCGAGCATCGCGATGCGCTCCTGCGGGGTCAACCGGTCCCCCGGCGGCGGCGCAGCCGCCGGGTCCGCGGAGTCCCGAACCGCGGCACCGGGTGCCGGCGCATCGGCACCCGGCCCGGCGGGGCCGGCCGAATCCGAACCGGCCGAGGCCGGAACCGCCGCACCGGGACCCGCCGGATCAGGGCCCGCCGGATCGGCGCCGCCCGGGTCCGGACCTCCGGGGGGCGGACCCGGGGTGTTCACGGCCGTGGCGGCCGCCGCACGGGCGCCCCGGGCCTCGGCGCCGTGACCCTCGTCGGCGCGCAGGGCGTCCAGCACGAGGTGCACGCTGGTCAGCGGCGAGCGCAGGTCGTGGGCCAGCGCCACGGTGAGCCCGGCCCGCCAGCGCTCGATGGCCGCGAGCGTCGCGCGGTCGCGGCGCTGGGCGTCCACCTGCCTGGCGACCAGCAGCCCGATGCCCACCGCGATCGGCACCAGGACCAGCGCACTGGCCAGCACCTGGGGCGGCTGATCGGTGAGCGCCAGCGGCACGAGGTAGGCGGCGGTGGCCGGCAGGATGAGCGCCACGATCGCGCGGGGTGAGAAGTTCAGCCCGAGCCAGGCGAACACCAGCACGAAGAACGGCCCCGTGCCGGCGGCGAAGCCGCCGAACGCCCAGGTCGAGTAGGCCAGGATCACGAACGCCGGCAGGGCCAGCAGCACCGGGCCGTCGGGGCCGGTCCGGTGCCACGGCACCACCCAGGCCAGCACGGCGAAGGCCACGTCGCCGATACCGATGGCCACGAGCGTGCTGGCGGGCCCGGGCGAGTGGGGAATCCCGACGAAGGCGAGGACCCCGGAGAGCAGGAACAGCGCCGCGGCCTGTCGCGCCGCGGTCCGCTGCCCGGCCGGCGGGAGCCGGAGCCCCTCGTACTGGTCCACCGCGAGAATTGTACGGATTTTATGTCGTGTTTGCGGCTTTTCTGGCAAGCCGCGGCGCGACGTCGGCGACGGCGCCGTGGCCGGCGGCCGGTCAGCCGCCGGAGTCGGCCAGCTCGGCGCCGTCGGGCACCGCGTCCGCGTCCCGATCGGCCAGCCAACCGTCGGGCAGCGCCACCCTTGCGGGGGAGTTGGTCCGGCCGCGGGGCTGTCCCAGCGTGTCCACCGGGAACGGCGCCGCCGGGTCCAGCTTGCCCAGCAGATCGTCCAGCTCCCCCAACGAGGACACCATGGCCAGTGCCCGGCGCAGCGGCGCGCCGACCGGGAAGCCCTTGAGGTACCACGCGACGTGCTTGCGGAAGTCGGTGCAGCCGTCGCGCTCGCCGCCCAGCCACTCGGTGAGCAGCTCCGCGTGCCGGCGCATGACCGCGGCGACCTCGCCCAGCGCGGGCAGCCGCCGCTCGGGCCGCCCGGCCAGGGCCGCCGCCAGGTCGGCGAACAACCAGGGCCGCCCCAGGCAGCCCCGACCGACCACCACCCCGTCGGCGCCGGTGTGCGCGAGCATTCGCAGCGCGTCCTCGGCCTCCCAGATGTCGCCGTTGCCGAGCACCGGCACGTCCAGGGCGGCCTTGAGCGCGGCGATGGCGTCCCAGTCCGCCCGGCCGGAGTAGCGCTGCGCGGCGGTCCGCCCGTGCAGCGCCACCGCGGCCACCCCGGCGTCCTGCGCCAGCAGCCCGGCCTCGACGAAGGTGAGGTGGTCGTCGTCGATGCCCTTGCGCATCTTGACCGTGACCGGCATCCCGGCCGGCGCGGCGGCGGCCACGGCCGCGCGCACGATCCGGGCGAACAGGCGCCGCCGCCACGGCAGTGCCGCCCCGCCGCCCTTGCGGGTCACCTTCGGCACCGGGCAGCCGAAGTTGAGGTCGACGTGGTCGGCCAGGCCCTCCTCGGCCACCATGCGCACCGCGGCGGCGGTCACCGCCGGGTCGACGCCGTAGAGCTGGAGGCTGCGCGGGCTCTCGTCGGCCGCGAAGGCGACCATGCGCAGGGTCTTGGGGTTGCGCTCCACCAACGCCCGGGTGGTGACCATCTCGCAGACGTACAGGCCGCCGCCCTGCTCGCGGCAGAGCCGCCGGAACGCGATGTTGGTGATGCCGGCCATGGGAGCGAGCACCACCGGCGGGTCGATCCGGTGGCTGCCGAGCTGCAACGGGGAGGCAACGCCGGTCACGCCGCCCAGGATGTCACCCCCGCCGCCGGCATCGGCGGCGGGCTCGGCCGGCGGGCTCGCGGGGCGACGCACGCACCGGTGCGTGTCGGTGCCGGATGGCACAGTGGGCACATGGGCAGGACGCAGTACTACACCGCCACCAGCCTGGACGGGTTCATCGCCGACCCCGACAACTCGCTGGACTGGCTGCTGGAGATCGAGTCCGGCGACACCGGGTTCGACGACTTCTTCTCCGGCGTCGGGGCGTTCGCCATGGGCGCCACCACGTACGAGTGGGTGCTGGCGCACGAGAAGGCGCTCGACGAGCCGGGAAAGTGGACCCAGTGGTACGGCGCGACGCCGGCGTGGGTCTTCACCCACCGCGACCTGCCGGCGGTGCCCGGAGCCGACATCACCTTCGTCCGCGGTGACGTCCGGCCGGTGCACGCCGCCATGCGGCAGGCAGCGGGTGAGCGGAGCGTGTGGCTCGTCGGCGGCGGCGAGCTGGTGGGAGCCTTCGCCGACGCGGACCTGCTCGACGAGATCGTCGTGCAGGTCGCGCCGGTCACCCTCGGTGCCGGCGCGCCGCTGCTGCCCCGCCGGCTGCGGTCCGCCCGATTGCGCCTGCGCGAGGTGCGGCAGCTCGGCCAGTTTGCGCAGCTGACCTACGAGGTACGCCGGGAAGCCGGCGGCTGACGCGCCGGGCGGCGGGCGGGGGCACGCGATGCGTCGACAGGGTGCACCGGTCGCGGTCCGCCGCGCCGCCGTGCTGGCCTACCGGGCCCGGGCCCAGGGGCTCGTGGAGCCGGTGCCCGGCTGGCCCGACGTGCTGGAGGTCGGCGTGCAGGACACGCCGGCGGGCGCCACCGCGCCGGTGGCGCTGCGGGCCCGCCGCACCGGCGGCGGTGGCCCGTATGCCAGCCCGGACCTGGCGCTGGTCCACAGCCTGCGCGGCACCATGCACCTGCACCGGGCGGCAGACCTTCCCCTCCTGGCCGCGGCCCTGCGCCCCGAGGCGGCGGCGGACCTGCTCACCAGCGTGCACGGGCCGTTCTTCCTGGACCGGGCCGCCCGGGGCCAGCCGGTGGACGCCCTGCTGGACGCGGTCGCGGCGGCCATGGCGGAGGTCATGGCCGCCGGCGGGGCACGCACCAAGGGCGAGCTGAGCAGCGCGGTCACCGCACTGGTGGCGGAGCCGGTCGCGCCGTGGTGTCCCCGGTGCGCCGCGCGGCACGTGCACGACGGCCTCTTCCGACTGGCCAGCCTCCAGGCCGGACTGCAACTGAGGCCGACCGGCGACGGCACGGCGCGGTTCCTCGGCCCGGCCCGGACCGGCGGGGCGGCGGCGACCGCGGCCCGGGCCACCGGGCCGGCGCAGAGCCGGCGGGAGCTGCTCCGCCGCTTCCTGCGTCGACACGGACCGGCGGAGCCGGCCAGCCTGGCCGCCTGGTTGGGGCTGACGCCGACCGCCGCCCGGCGCTGGTGGGCTCTGCTCGCCCCGGAGGTGGTCGAGGTGACGGTGGCCGGGCAGCGCCGCTGGTGCCACGCCGAGGAGCTGGCCGCGGTGCGCGACGCACCGCCCGCGCCGGGGGTGTGGCTGCTGCCCCCGTACGACCCGCTGCTGGAGTTGGCCGACCGGGCGCTGCTGCTTCCCGACCCGGCCGCGCGGCGCCAGGTGTGGCGGGCCGCGGCCAACCCGGGAGCGGTGCTGGCCGATGCCGAGATCATCGGGGTGTGGCGGCAGCGCCGGACCCGCGGCGGCGCCGTGCTGACGGTGACCGCGTTCGGCCCGTTGTCACCGCGGCATCGCCGCTCGCTGACCGCAACGGTGGAGGCGCTGTTCGGCCCGGAGCCGCCGGCCGTGCAGTTCGCGCCGTGACCGGGTCGACGGCGCCCGCCCGCGGTGCGCGGCGCTGTGGCCGCGCCGACCGGCGGTCGGCGCGGCCAGCCGCCAGGCCGGTCGGTTCGCCGAGCCGCCGGGCGGCCGGGGCTCAGCAGGCCGGCAGGCGGTCGAGCAGGTAGCGCTCGACCTGATCGAGCGAGATCCGCTCCTGGCCCATGGTGTCGCGGTCGCGCACCGTGACGGCGTTGTCCTGAAGGGTGTCGAAGTCGACGGTGACGCAGAACGGCGTACCGATCTCGTCCTGGCGCCGGTAGCGGCGGCCGATGGCCTGCGAGTCGTCGAACTCCACCACCCACCGCTTGCGCAGCGCGGCCGCCAGGTCGCGGGCCTTGGGCGACAGCTCCGGGTTGCGCGACAGCGGCAGCACGGCCACCTTCACCGGCGCCAGCCGGGGGTCGAAGCGCAGCACCGTGCGCCTGTCGACCCCGCCCTTGGTGTTCGGCGCCTCGTCGGAGTCGTACGCCTCCAGCAGGAAGGCCAGTACCGCCCGGGTGAGGCCGGCGGCCGGCTCGATGACGTACGGCACCCAACGCTCGCCCTTCTCCTGGTCGAAGTAGGACAGGTCAGCCCCGGAGTGCTTGGCGTGCGTGGTGAGGTCGAAGTCGGTGCGGTTGGCGATGCCCTCCAGCTCGGAGAACTCGGTGCCCCCGAAGCAGAACCGGTACTCGATGTCCACCGTCCGCTTCGAGTAGTGCGACAGCTTCTCCGCCGGGTGCTCGTAGTAGCGCAGGTTCGACTCGCTCAGGCCGAGGTCGACGTACCAGTTCCAGCGCTCGGCGAGCCAGTACTCGTGCCACTGCTCGTCGGTGCCCGGCTCGACGAAGAACTCCATCTCCATCTGCTCGAACTCGCGGGTGCGGAAGATGAAGTTGCCCGGGGTGATCTCGTTGCGGAAGCTCTTGCCGACCTGGGCGATGCCGAACGGGGGCTTCTTGCGGGCGGCGGTCTCCACGTTCTTGTAGTTGACGAAGATGCCCTGGGCGGTCTCGGGCCGCAGATAGTGCAGCCCCTCGTCGCTCTCGACCGGGCCGAGGTAGGTCTTCATCAGCCCGTTGAACATGCGCGGCTCGGTGAAGGTGCCCTTGTTGCCGCAGTTGGGGCAGTTCAGCTCGGTGAGCGACGCCGGAGCCTGGCCGTGCCTGGCCTCGTACGCCTCCTCCAGGTGGTCGGCGCGGAACCGCTTGTGGCAGGACTGACACTCGGTCAGCGGGTCGACGAACGCCTCCAGGTGCCCGGAGGCGGCCCACACGTCCCGGGCGAGGATGACCGCGGAGTCCAGGCCGACGATGTCGTCGCGCTGCTGCACCATGGCACGCCACCACTGGCGGCGGACGTTCTCCTTCAGCTCCACGCCGAGCGGTCCGTAGTCCCACGCCGAGCGGGTGCCCCCGTAGATCTCGCTGGACGGGAAGACGAAGCCCCGGCGCTTGGCGAGGCTGACGACGGAGTCGATCCGGTCGGGCATGGCATCCTCCTACGCCGGCTGGCGGCCGGCGGGGACAAGGGTCGGCCGGACTCGGCGTCCGGGCCTCGGGCGGGTGTCCTGGGCACAACGCGTCCTGGGCACAACGCGTCCTGGGACCAACGCGTCGACCGGCGGCGGGTTACCGCGGTCGCCGCAGGTAGGTTACCGGGTGACCCCGCACACCTCTAACTCACCGGTCTCCCGGTCCTGGGCGAGACTGAACCGCAGGGTGTCCCGGTCGCCGTCGCGGTAGGTCACCTCGACGGGCAGCTCCAGCCCGGGCAGCTGCACCTCCCGGAGCCGGTAGTCGGCGATGGCCGGCTCGTCGGCGAGCCGGGCGGCGAACTCCTGGGCGGACTCCCGGCGCTTCAAGTCCGGGCACAGGTCCTCGTACGCGTCCCGGTAGCGGCCCGCCCGCACATCGTCCAGGTAGTCGGCGACCGCCGCGCGGCCCTTCTCGTTGAGCGCGTGGGTCTCGGTGACGACCAGGCCCACCGCCGCGGCGATGCCGCCGCCGCAGCACAGCACGACGGCGAGGGCGGCCACGCCCAGGCTGGTCCACAGGCGGGCCGACCGGCCGTCGTGCTGTGCTGCGGCGGCGGCATCG